>CAXNGL010000107.1:0-9519 GCA_964201515.1 Burkholderiales bacterium | reverse complement strand
AGCCTCATCAACGTGCGTTTCCGTCTCACCCGCAGCCCGGATTCGGCCGCCGCCGACGTGCGCGACAAGGTGTCGCGCGTGCGCGCCCGACTGCCGGTGGAAGTGTCGGAACCGGTGATCGCCAAGGTGGAAGCCGATTCGCAGCCCGTGCTCAACCTCGCGGTCGAGGCCGGCTCCCTCAGTACGCTGGAAGCCACGGACTACGTCAACCGCTATATCAAGCCGCGCCTGTCGGTACTACCGGGCGCCGCCGATGTGCGCATCTTCGGCGAGCGCCCGGTGGCCATGCGCATCAACCTCGACCGCACGCGCCTTGCCGGCTACAAGCTCACCGTGCAGGACGTGGAAGACGCCCTGCGCCGCCAGAACGCGGAAATCCCCGCCGGCCGCATCGAATCGTCGACGCGCGAATTCACCGTGGTGGCCGAGACCGACGTGCGCACCCCGGATGCCTTCGGCCAGATCATCGTCGCCAACGTGGCGGGCTACCCGGTGCGCATCAAGGACGTCGGCAGCGTGGCCATCGGCGCCGCCAACGAGCGCACCGTATCGCGCTTCAACGGCAAGCCGTCGCTCAACATCGGCGTGATCAAGCAGGCGGTGGCCAATCCACTGGAATTGTCCCAGGCCGTACAGGCGGAACTCAAGATCATCAACGAGAACCTGCCGCCCGGCATGAAGCTGATCCTGGCCTACGACACATCGCAGTTCATCGACCGCTCCATCAAGTCGGTGTTCGTGACCATCGCCGAGGCGGTCGCGCTGGTGGTGCTGGTGATCTTCTTTTTCCTCCGCAGCCTGCGCGCCACCATCATCCCCATTATCACCATCCCGGTGTCGCTGGTTGGCGCCTTCGGCCTGATGTACTTCTTCGGCTTCACCATCAACACGCTGACGCTGCTGGCCATGGTGCTGGCCATCGGCCTGGTGGTGGACGACGCCATCGTGGTGCTGGAGAACATCCATCGCCATATCGAGGACGGCATGTCGCGCATGGACGCGGCCATGCAGGGGTCGAAGGAAATCGCCTTCGCGGTTATCGCCATGACACTGACGCTGGCCTCCGTGTTCGCGCCCCTCGCCTTTGCCACCGGCCGCACCGGGCGACTGTTCATCGAGTTCGCGCTGACGCTGGCGGGGGCCGTCATGGTGTCGGGCTTCATGGCGCTGACGCTGACGCCCATGATGTGCTCGCTCCTCCTCAAGCATGAGACCAAGCATTCCTGGCTCTACAACAAGATCGAGTCCGGCTTCGTGGCCTTCACCAAAGGCTACCGGGCGCTGCTCACCGCGGCGCTGTCGGCGCGCTGGGTCGTGGTGCTGGGCTGGTTCGCCACCATCGGCATCGGCGCGGTGCTCTTCATGTCGCTGAAATCGGAACTCTCCCCGGTCGAGGATCGCGGCATCATCTTCGGCGCCGTCACCGCGCCGCAGGGTTCGACGCCGGTCTATACTGGCAACCAGATGAAGGCGATCGAGGAGATCTACAGCCAGATCCCGGAAGCCTTTGCCTATACGGCGATCGCCGGATTCCCGACGGTGGTGGACGGCAATGCCATCCTGCGACTGAAACCCTGGGAGGAGCGCAAGAAATCCCAGCAACAGATCGCCGAGGAACTGCGCCCGAAGATGGCCACCATCCCCGGCGCGCAGGTCTTCACCATCAACCCGCCCTCGCTTGGGCAACGCTTCCGCTCCACGCCCATCGAGTACGTGATCATGGCGCAGGTGCCCTACGCGGAACTGAACCGCATTGTCGAGCGCTTCCTGGAAGAAGTGCGCAAGTTTCCCGGCGCGCAGAACCTGCAGACCGACCTGCGCCTGAACACGCCGGAAGTGCGCGTGCAGATCAACCGCGACAAGCTGGGCGACGTCGGCGTGAACGTGGACAACGTCGGGCGCACGCTGGAAACCATGCTGGGCGGGCGCCAGGTCACGCGCTTCAAGCGCGACGGCGAGCAGTACGACGTGATCGTGCAGGTGGCGCCAGTAGACCGCTCCACCCCGGCCGACATCAGCGACATCTACGTGCGCAGCCGCAACAACACCATGATCCAGTTGTCGAACTTCGTCGACGTCAAGGAGGGCGTGGCGCCGCAGTCGCTCAACCACTTCCAGCGCCTGCGCGCAGTCAAGATCACCGGCACGCTGGCACCGGGCTACACCATCGACGAGGCGCTGAAGGCCTTCGATGCCGCCGCCAAGGTCACGGTCGGTGGAGTCGCGCAGACGGGCCTGGACGGCCAGTCGCTGGAGTTCCGCAATTCCGGCAGCGAGATCTATTTCGTGTTCGTGCTGGCGCTGTTCTTCATTTACCTGGTGCTCGCCGCGCAGTTCGAGAGCTTTACTTCGCCGTTCGTGATCATGCTGTCGGTGCCGCTGTCGATGGCCGGCGCGCTATTCCTGCTATGGATAACGGGAGGAACCCTCAACATCTACAGCCAGGTGGGGCTGATCACATTGGTAGGACTGATCACCAAGCACGGCATCCTGATCGTGGAGTTCACCAACCAGCGCCGCGCGGCGGGTGAAGAAATGACCGCCGCCATCATCGATGCCGCCACCATGCGGCTGCGCCCGATCCTGATGACCACCGGCGCCATGGTGCTCGGTGCGTTGCCGCTGGCGTTGGCCACCGGTGCCGGTGCCGAATCGCGCACCCAGATCGGCATGGTGATCGTGGGGGGAATGTCCTTTGGCACGCTGCTGACGCTGTTCGTGGTGCCGGTGGCGTATTCGCTGCTCGCCCGCAAGGCACACATCGAGGCGCACGGCATCGATGCGGCCGCCGAGCATGTGGTGCCCGGCGGAGGCGTGCTCGGACATCCAGTCCCCGAGCGCCGCGCAGACTAGTATCCTTTCCTACATGACGATTTCCGCGGCCGCCCCATCGGGGCGCGCTGCGGTGATCTCCCCGATCACTGCCACTTCGCCATAACCGGCCGCGCGCAATTGCGCGAGCGCTTGCGGCACTTGCGCATCGGCAAACACCAGCAACAGGCCGCCGGCGGTCTGCGGATCGTAGATCAGGTCCAGGCGCGGATCGCCCTTGATGGCCGGCTCCACCGCCAGCGCCCGCGCCATGCGCGCATTCTCGGGATGAAAAGTGCTGCGCTCCCCGCGCGCCAACAGGGCCAGCGCTCCCGGCAAGGCCGGCAGGGACTGCAAGTGAATGCGCGCCGACACCGTGCCGCCGCCCAACATCGACACCAGGTGCCCCGCCAATCCGAAGCCGGTGACGTCGGTGGCCGCGTTGGCGGTTCCCGCCACCGTCCTCGCGTCGCCATTGCCGCGCAGCATCGACGCCAGTGCCGCCTCGATCCACGGCCCGCGCGCGCGTCCCGCCATGTCGGCGTGAAACAGCACCCCCGTGCCCAGCGCGCGTGTCAACACCAGCTTCTGGCCCGGAGCGAGCTCGCCGCGACGCCGGGCCAGCGCAACGCCGCCGCGTTCAACCACCAGGCCTTGCACGCTGAAGCCCACTTCAAGGTCCATGGACTTGCTGGTGTGCCCGCCGAGGAGACGCACGCCGCGTGCATCGAACACCGCCCGCGCGCCGGCAAGCACCTGGAACAGCACTTCTTCGCCCTCTTGTTCATCGGCGGCCAGTGGAATGGCGACCAGCGCCTGCGCCCAGCGCGGCGCCACGCCCTTGGCGTCCAGATCCGACAGGGCGTTCCCGGCGGCGATCCGTCCCACCAGGTACGGATCGTCGGTGAAGCCACGGAAGAAATCCACCGACACCACCATCAGTCCGCCGCCATCGATCCGGTACGCGGCGACGTCATCTGCTTCTTCAAGACCGAGCACCACTTCCGGCGCCGCAGGCGGTGTATCCAGCCGCGCCAATGCGCGCTCCAGCGCCGACTGGCCCAACTTTGCAGCACAACCGCCGCAGACCATGTCCATGCCCGCCGGCATGGCCGGCAGCATCTGCACCGCCGGCCCGTCGCTGCCATCGGCCTCGAGCAACTGGAAGCCGCGCATGAACTTGCGATCGATGCGGTCCTTCCAGCGCATGACCCAGCGACCCTCGAACGAAAACCCTTTCTTCACCCCGATGGCAGTGCCGTCGCCTAGATTCAACAGCGTAAGGAAATCCGCCTGCGGCCGATAGCGGCGCAGCGCCTGGCCGGCGAAGAAGGCGCGCAGGTTGCCGGCAAGGTAGGGGCCCTCGCGCACGGCATACACGCCGGCTTTGGGGGTGTCCGGATGATCATCGAGCGCCGCACAGTCGCCAACCGCGAACAGGTTGTCGTGCCCGGCCACCTGCAGCGTCGCTCGCGTGCGCACGAACCCGCGCGCATCGATAGGCAGGGCTGAATCCTTGAGCAGCGCATGCGCAGCCGCCCCTGTCGCCCACACCAGTGCATCGCATTCCAGTTCGGTGCCGTCATCCAGCATCACGCGGTCGGCATGTGCGCTCGCCACCTTGCGCTGCGTGACCAGGCGCACGTTGCGCTGCGCCAGCGCCCGTTCCACCCGCGCTCCAATGGAATGGCCGTATCCGGGCAGCAACTGCGTGCCGGCATGCACCATGGTGATGTGCGTTTGCACACCCATCGCCTTCAGGCGCGCGTCGAAGCAGCAGGCGAGTTCCACGCCGCCCGCGCCGCCGCCGGCGATGACGATGCGAAATGCGCGCGCCCCACCCAGTTTGCGTGCCGCCGCATCCACTTCGGCGATGCGCCCCGTGAAGCGCCCGATCGGACGCGTCGACAAGGCGTGCGCTGCGATACCGGGCAGTTCCAGCCCCATGACGGTGGAGCCGATATTGATCGACGCCACGTCATACTTGAGCGCCGGCCTGCCCGCAACATGGATGCGACGCGCCTTGGCATCGATGCGGGTCACCCTGCCGAACACCACGCGCGCACCGGCGCGGCGCGCCAGGGGAAGCGGGTCGATTTCAAGTGCATCGGCGCGATACTGCCCGGCCACGAACCCGGGCACCATGCCGGAATACACCGCAACCGGCTGATCGACCACCAGCGTGACCCGACAGCCGGGCACGCCCTGCATCAGGAACGAACGCAGCACCTGCACATGCGCGTGCCCGGCACCGATCAGGAGCAGATCACGCGAACTTATACGCGCGAATGGGACGTTGGGTGCGGCAGACATAAGCCGGCAATACTAGCGCACCCGGCACGCCAAATTTGAAATAGTCGGTGGCCGTGAGCCCCGCTGTAATAAAATCGAAACAATGCCCGTGGGCGACATAGGAAAACACACGGAAAACGGTGCGAAAACGGCGATCGCGTCCGGTATTTTGTACCCGCCCATGCACGGCACAATCTGGGGGAACCAATGTTTTTTGCCAAACTGCTACCGGTCGATGGCAATTTCTTCAAGCTGTTCAACGAGCACGCGGCGCGCATCGAGGAGTCGGCCAACGCCCTTTCGCTGCTGGTGGCCAACTACGCGGACTTGAACCTGCGCGAGCAGTACACGCGTGCCATCGACGATGCGGAACACGCCGCCGACCGCATCACCCAGGAAGTCAACCGCCTGCTGCACAAGACCTTCATCACGCCGATCGACCGCGACCAGATCCACTCCCTGATCAATACCATGGACGACGTGGTGGACCTGATCCAGGACTGCGCCGAGGCCATGGGCCTGTACGGCGTGCACAAGGTCACCGAAGAAGTCTCCCGCCTGACCGAGTTGAGCCTGAAGTGCTGCCAGCGCCTGCGCCACGTCGTGTCGCTGATCCCCGACGTTGCCAAGCCCTCCACGGCGGAGGCGGCGCTGAAGTCCTGCGAGGAGATCGACCAGCTCGAGTCCGATGCCGACCGGGTGATGCGCTCGGCCATGAGCAGGCTGTTTCGCGATGAGCCGGACGTACGCGAGGTGATCAAGCTCAAGGCCATCTACGAACTGCTGGAGACCATCACCGACAAGGTCGAGGATGTCGCCAACCTCATCGAGGGCATCGTCCTCGAGAATTCCTAAGCCGCCGCATGGCCTCGATCCAGGTTGCGCTGTGGGTGGTGGTGCTGCTCGTCGTGGTGGCGCTGGTGTTCGATTTCATGAACGGTTTCCATGACGCCGCCAACTCCATTGCCACGGTGGTCTCCACCGGCGTGCTGCGCCCAGGGCAGGCGGTGTTGCTTGCAGCGGCGTTCAACTTCATCGCCGTGTTCGTCTTTCACCTTAGCGTCGCGGCCACCGTGGGCAAGGGCATTGTCGATGCCGGCGCGGTCGACACCCACGTGGTCTTCGGCGCGCTTATCGGCGCCATCACTTGGAACCTGCTCACCTGGTACTACGGCATCCCCAGCAGTTCCTCGCATGCACTGATCGGCGGCCTCGTCGGCGCGGCGATTGCCAAGGCGGGCGCGAGCTCGCTTATCGCGGCCGGCATCTGGCGCACCGTGGCCTTCATTTTCGTGTCGCCTTTTCTCGGCTTCCTGCTCGGCTCGCTGATGATGGTCTTCGTATCATGGGCCTTCCGGCGTGCCTCGCCTTCTCGCATCGATCGCTGGTTCAGGCGCCTGCAACTGGTCTCGGCCAGCGCCTACAGCCTCGGCCACGGCGGTAACGATGCGCAGAAGACCATCGGCATCATCTGGATGCTGCTGATCGCCACCGGTCACACCGCCGCGGGCGACGCCTCACCACCGGCGTGGGTCATCGTCGCCTGCTATATCGCCATCGCGGCAGGCACCTTGTTCGGCGGCTGGCGCATCGTCAAGACGATGGGCCAGAAGATCACCAAGCTCAGGCCGGTGGGGGGCTTTTGCGCCGAGACCGGCGGGGCAATCACGCTGTTCCTGGCCACCGGGCTCGGCATACCGGTATCCACCACCCACACCATCACCGGCGCTATCGTGGGCGTAGGCGCGACACGCCGCGCCAGCGCCGTGCGCTGGGGTGTCGCGGGCGGCATCGTGTGGGCGTGGATCTTCACCATTCCGGCCAGTGCATTCGTCGCGGCACTCGCCTACGGGGTCAGCCTGGCAATTTTCTGATCCTGGGTGCAAGCACCGAAGTTGCGGCATGCACCCGCTAGAATCGGGCGATGAAGCCCCCGCGCCTTGGCATCGGTCGCATCCTCGATCACGACGGGCGCCTGAACCTGCCGTTCATCTGGGTGGCCACGGCGCTGTCGCTGCTGCTGCACGCTGCCGCCTTGTTGGTCTGGAAAATGCCGCTCGACATGCGCCTGCCGCGCAGCGGCGATGGCAAGACGACCAGTTCGCCATTGCGCCTGCGCGTGCTGCCGCTGCCTTCGGGACAGGCGCAAGCACCGGCGATCGCACAGCGCGCCGCGCCACCCGCGCGCCGCCCTGCGCCCATGCCCGGTCCGGCGCCTGCGCCACGCCCCCAGGCACCGGTCATCGCGCTCAATGCACCGGCACCGGTTGCCCCTGCAGTTCCCGCCACACCCGCCCCGCCTGTGCCTACGCCACCCACACCCGCACCGCCCGCACCATCTCCACCCACCCCAGCCGCAGCGCCAGCACGCCCGCCGGCCGGCGACTTCAGCGCCGCACTGGAGGCGCGGCGCCGCGCCCGCGGCAACACTGCCCAGAGCGGCACGCCCACGCCGTCCGCAACGGATGACGACAAGGCGCGCCGTGACAGCATCGTCGCATCCAACCTCGGCCAGGATCGCGCCCCGAGCTTCGGCTCCGATCCGCGCAAGCAGGGCGGCGGCGTGTTCCAGATCCAGGGTGAGACCTTCGACCGCGCGGAGCTGATCTTCTATGGCTGGAACAAGGAGATCGGACGCATGAGCGCGCAGGCGATCGAAGTGCGCAAGGGCGACAACCCGGACATCCGCTTTGCCGTTGTGCGCAAGATGATCGCCATCATCCGCGACCAGGAAAAAAACGATTTCATCTGGGACTCACGGCGCCTCGGGCGCTCGCTCAACCTGTCGGCGCGCCTTGAAGACAACGCCGGGCTGGAGGAAGTGCTGATGCGTGAGTTCTACGAGGTGCGGCGCTAGGCCTGGAGGCCGGGTCGGAAACCGGCACGCAAATGCGTTTCGCGCAGTCGTTCCAGGGAAACCTGAGGCGGCCATCCCCCTTATGAAACGACTCGATGTCAATCGACCGAGTACACCTCCACTTCGGCCTGTCGCCCCTTCACCCGCACGCTCGGCAAAGTCGTCAACCCGGATACATCAACGAGCTGCGCGCGCGTGGCCCCGCTCACCAGAAGCCGCGTGCCAAATTCCTTGTTGAGCGACTGGATGCGCGAAGCCACATTCACCGCATCACCCACCAGCGCATACGACATGCGCTCGCTGCTGCCGATATTGCCGGCGAGCACGGTGCCTGTATGGATGCCGATGCCATGCTGCAGCTCGGCCTTGCCCTGCGCGCGGCGCCGCGTATTCCAGGCGTCGAGTCGCAACTGCATGTCGCGCGCCGCCGCCAGTGCATACGCCGCATGTTGCGCGTCCGCCCCTGGCGCACCGAACACGGCTTCGATCTCGTCGCCGATGAACTGCAGCACCAGGCCACCCTGGGCGCGGATCGCCGCATCCATCTCGGTGAAATACTCATTCAATCCGGCCACCACCTCGCCGGCCGGGCTGGCCTCCACCCATGGCGTGAAGTCGCGCAGGTCCGCGAACAGGATGGTCACTTCGCGCAGGTCGCCCGCAAGCGATGCACGCCCGGCCAGGATCTCGTCGCGCACCTCCGGGCTGACGTAGCGCCCGAAGGTCTCGCGGATCACCTCGCGCTCGCGCAGGCCCGCCACCATGCGATTGAAGCCTTCGGCGACGGCGCCGATCTCGTCGTTAGAGACGACGGCGCAGCGCGCATCCAGGCGACCCTCGGCGACCTGCGCCATCGCGGCCTCGAGTTCCTTGAGCGGTGCGGAAACGCTCTCGGCGACGAATCGTGCCAGGCGGATTGCAGCGATGCCACCGACTATTGCCAGGATGCCCTCCACCATGATCAGGTTTTGGATGATGGCTTCTGCCGCTTCCGCATCGGCACCCAGCAGGGCCTGGGCTCGCGAGCGCGCGGCCACCGACAGCACAACCATCGGCAGGATGCTCACGATCACCGACACCAGCACCAGCCGCCGGCGAACGGCCAGCCGCGGCGCCCCTGCCGCCGCCAATTCGCCATCGGGAAACAGCAGGGGAAGGCGTTCACGCCAGATGCGTTCGATGGCAAGGAAGATGTAGGTCGCCACCATGGTGCCGCAGACAAAGACGATACCGAAGCCCTGCCGCAGCGCTGCCGTGGCCCGGAAGTTGCCTGCCAGCAGCGGCCACAATACTCCCCAGATAAGGGCCGCCGCCACCCAACCGGAGAACGACAGCAGCGCGAAGTACACCGGCATCATCAGCGCGCGCCTTTGCAGTCGCAAACCGGCGGGGCCCGCGGGCAGCGCACCTTGCGCACCCAGGATAGGACGCATCCAGGCGCGTGCGAACCGGTTGCCTGCGCCGTACAACAGCGCAAAGGCGATCACGAAGTAGGCGACCTCGATCGGACCCAGGGGCGAAACGCCGTCCATCGCCGCCGGATCGAAAAAGCGGAAGTA
>CAXNGL010000106.1:0-9564 GCA_964201515.1 Burkholderiales bacterium | reverse complement strand
TGCACCGCCCTCCCCCGATACACCACGCGCCGATCACCGAGTCCCATGCGCTTGTTCGGTCCGCTCGCAACCAAGATCCTGGACTCCTTGTTCGGCAGGCGTGCATCCCCGGATGCCGCCGCATCGCTCATCGAGCGCGGCATCGCCTTGCATGAGAGCGGCCGGGTCGATGAGGCCACCAGCCTGTACCGGCAAGTGCTCGCTGCGCACCCGCGCCATGCCCAAGCCCTTCACCTCATGGGCCTGGTGAGACACCAGCGCGACGAACACGGCGCGGCATTGCCATTGCTCGACGAGGCGATCGCCATCGCGCCTTCGGTCGCCCTCTACCACTTCAATCGCGGCAACGTGCTGCTCGCGTTGGGACAACGCCTTGCAGCCAGCGACAGCTTCGCCATGGCCACGAATTTGAATGCCGCATATGCGCCGGCCTGGTTCAATCTCGGGAAGACGCGCCTTGCCCTCAAGGACGCGCAAGGCGCAGCGGCCGCATTGCGCCATGCGTTCAGGATCACCCCCGCCATGCCTGGTCTGCGGCTCGAACTGTGCGCCGCGCTGCTCACCCTGGGCGACGAATCGCCCAATGACAAGACCCAGTACACCGTAGCCCGCAGCCTGCTGCAAAAACACTGGCAAACCGTGGAAGAACCGGTGGCAGCGCGGCTCATGCTGGCCTACTGCGACAGCCAGCTCGGCCATTGGGACCAGGCGCAGCAAGCCTATCGCGACATCCTGTCGGGGAATCACGCGAGCGACGTGATGCTCAAGGCCCACCTCAATTTCGCCAACACCTGCAACCAGCTCGGCCAGATGGGAGAGGCCATCGCGCACTATCGCGCGGCGCTGCAACTGGACCCCACGCTGGCCGACACGGCGTCTTCCATCGCCGCCTGCATCAACTACGGCCCGCGCAGCACCGCGGCGGACGTGCTGGAGGCGCATCGCGATTGGGCGCGGCGCTTTGCCCTCGGCGTTCGCCGCGCCAGGTTGCCCGCGGACATCGACCGCGACCCAGACCGGCGGCTGCGCATCGGCTACGTGTCGCCGGATTTTCGCCAGCACCCGGTGACGGCACTGTTCGCGCCCGTCATCGAGCGCCACGATGGCCGGAAATTCGAAGTCTTCTGCTACTACAACCATCGCGGTGCCGACGCGGTCACCGCGCGCATACGCGCCGCCGCCGACCAGTGGCGCAGCGTCGCCGGCATCGAGCACGTCGCCCTCGCCGACATGATCGTCGCTGACCGCATCGACATCCTGGTCGACCTCGCCGGGCATACCGCACACAATCGCCTGCAGGTCTTCGCGCGCAAACCTGCGCCGGTGCAAGTGGAGTGGCTGGGCTACTTCAACACCACGGGCATCGAGGCCATCGACTACTTCATCAGCGACCCGCATTCTTCGCCGCCGCAGCAGGAGCAATGGTTCTCGGAACGCCTGGTGCGACTGCCGCATACGCGCTTTTGCTATGAACCTGGCGCGCACATGCCCGAGGTCAATGCGTTGCCCGCACTCGCGGGCGGCGGCGTCACCTTCGGCTGCTTCAACAACCTTGCCAAGGTGAATGAGGGTGTGCTCGCGCTGTGGGCGCGCCTCCTCGACGCCGTGCCCGGCTCGCGCCTGGTCATCCAGGCGCAGGCGCTTGACGGTGCGTCGAACCGCGCGCGCTTCGCGGCGCTATCCGCGAGTTGCGGCATGGCGCAGGATCGGCTGGAACTGCGGCCGTTTGTCCCGCTCGAGGTGGCGGCGCGCGCCTATCACGGCATCGACATCGCCCTGGACCCGTTTCCATTCTGCGGCGGCATGACCAGCTTCGAGGCGTTGTGGATGGGCGTTCCGGTGGTCACGCGCGAGTCCGAAGGGGTGGCCGGCCGGCAGACACTGTCCATGCTGCGCAATCTTGGCCTCGATCGACTGGTCGCGCGCGACGAAGCCGACTACCTGCGAATTGCCATCGTGCTTGCATCCGACATTGCAGCGCTTGCCGCACTGCGCCGCGACCTGCGCCAACGCTTTCGGGCGTCACCGCTGATGGATTACGACGCATTCACGACGGCACTGGAGAGCGAATACCGCAGCATGTGGCAGCGCTGGTTGGCCGGCAACTCCAAAGCGTGAGGCCCGCCGCCCGACCGATGCGAGAAGGCCACGCGTCCCGGCGGGCGATTATCAGCCGCGCGATGACCGCGTCATCCCCGGATTCATGTAGGATGCCAACTTGGCGGTGCGTGCAAAAAACCACCCCGCCGTTCACCCCAACTACAGAGACGCACAATTTATGATTCGCAGCCTACGATCCTTTCTGATCGCCGCCACTGCACTTTTGGCTTGTACCCCGGCTTTTGCCCAGCTCAAGGTGGGCCTGGTCAACCTTGACCGCCTGATCCGCGAAGCCCCGGCCGCGGTGTCTGCGCAAAAGCGCCTGCAACAGGAATTCCAGCCGCGCGAAAAGGAACTCGCGTCGATGTCGGACAAGATCAAGGCGGCACAGGACAACCTGGCCAAGAACGGATTGACCATGTCCGAGACCACACGCCAGACGCGCGAGCGCGAGCTGGTGGAATTGAATCGCGACCTGCAGCGCAAGCAACAGGCCTTCCAGGAAGACCTCACCCAACGCCGCAACGAGGCCTTGTCCGGGTTGATCGAGCAGGCCAATCGCGTGGTGCGGCAGGTGGCCCAGGCCGAGAAATACGACGTGATCTTCCAGGAAGCGGTCTACTGGAGCCCGTCGATCGACCTGACGGAAAAGATCATGAAGATGCTGGTGGAGCAGCCCGGCCAGAAGTAACCGCGGGCGCCTGATCACATTTCAGGTATTTACCCAAGAGAGACGGGTCGTACATCCGGAATTGGATAATATCTAACCGGCGCCCAAGCGGCATCCGGCGCCGCTACCGCCCCCAGCAATTGTCTATTCCAGCAACTGGCCTTTCAGGTCACCGCTGAGAAACTTGTTGGGGTGCAGGAAGAAGGCCAGCACCAGGGCACCCTTGGGTGCGCGTGCCACATGCCGATGACCCGGCGGCCGCCAGACATAGTTGCCGGCGAGCACCTCGCCTTCCTCATCGACAATGCTGCCCTCGAGCACATAGGTCTGTTCGATCTCCACGTGCTCGTGCAACGGCAACACTGTGCCCGGCTCCCAGCGGAACAGGGCCGTCATCAGCCCGCTCTCCTTGTCCTGCAGGAGTATCTTCATCGACACACCCTTGACCGGCGTGTCCTTCCAGGGCAGCGAGGCCACATCGACGAAACGCGATTCAAGCGGCCCCAGCGTCTTTCCCTCGAACGCATACGGTGTTTCTGCAGTCACTGTCCCCTCCTCTTCAAGCATGGCGGCGTCCGGCAGCGGCGCCGGACGCGAATGCCCACATCCTACACCAGCTTCCCGACGCAGGCCCGCGGGCTGTGTGTGTGACCGCGATACCGACCGCCGCGCTTGCCGCACGCCGAGGGCGCACATGGCGCGGGCGTCATCGCCGGGGCCCGATCGCAGGTTGCGCAGCGCACGCTGGTGGGATAATCAACAATACCTGATGCGAAAGCCCCTGGGGCGGGACGATGCGAAGTTTCCCCCGATCATCGAATACATCCTGACAGGAGTCCGCCATGTCCGACATCGACCAGAACCCGCGCGATATCGACGCCATACATCAGTTAAAGGCGCGCTACTTTCGCTACCTCGACACCAAGCGCTGGGCGGACTTGCGCCGCCAGTTCACCGACGACGCCAGATTCGGGGGCACCAACAAGCCTTTCTCCGGTGCCGACGAATTCGTCGCCAAGACTGCGGCGAGACTGCAGCCCGCGATCACCGTCCATCAGGGCCACATGCCGGAAATCGTCCTGACCAGCGACCATTCCGCGCGCGGCATCTGGGCCATGTTCGACTGGGTGGAGTTCGATGCGCCGATCGCCGAAGGCCGCGGCAAGGGCTGGCGCGGCTACACCGGCTACGGCCACTACGAGGAGGAATACCGCAAGGAGCACGGCATATGGAAGATCTCCTTCATGAGCCATTCACGCATCCGCATGAACCCGGTGGTCGGGGAACCCCAGGTCATGTTGCAGGGATGGCTCGCGACCTCCAAGGAGGACTGGCTTTCCGACCGCTAGCTGCCGGGGGCGCGCATCGGCACAAACGCAGGCCGGGGTCTGTCACCCATCAACGGCGCAGGCCGTTGGCAGCGAGGAAATTCATCAGCAGGCGATTGAACCGCTCCGGCTCATCCACAAACAGCGCATGCCCGGCGTCGCGAAACACTTCGATGCGTGTCCCCGGCCGGCCCTTGCGCAGCGCCACCGCTTGCGCGGCAAACTGTGGCGTCACCGCGTAGAGCAACGGGCGACGAAACGCGTGGACCGCGCGGCGCCAGTGAGCCCGTGGCACCGCCGTGGGGAACAACGACAGGCTGGCCTCAAGCGGCATGCGCAACGCGCCGTCACGCAGGGCCAGCAGTTCCGCCTCGGGCAGCGGCCGGCGAAAGATCGCCCGCACGAATGACTCGACGGTGGCGTCGCGATCGCGCCGCAGCTCGTCGGCGAAACCGCTGCCCGGTGGCGGCGGAACCTGCGCGTAACCCTCGCCCACCGAACTGTCGACGATCACCAATGCTTCCACCGGTCCGGCGCCGTGGCGGTGGATGAAGTGCAATGCCTCCAGCGCGCCCAGCGACCAGGCCACCAGCACGACACGCGGATAACGTGCGACAAATTCGCGTACATCCTCCCCGCGCCGTTCGATGTTGAATCCCCCCGAAGGCAACTCCGATTCACCCTGCCCGCGCGGATCGAGCGCCGCCACCCGATGCGTGGCACTGAATGCCGCAAGTTGCGCGAGCCAGATGCGCGCCGGCATGCCCCAACCCGGAACGAAGGCGATGATGGGTGCCGTGCGCCCCGCGCCCTCGGCAGCGGCATGACGGGCTTCAGCCTTGCGTCGGTCCGCAACCTGACCCGCTACAGGGCGAGCGGCGGGACCGCCTTCGATGACATGCAGCCAAACACCATCCGACGTCAAAAAACTGTGGCTGGAAAGCGCGGCCTGGCTGGTGGGCTGCTGAATCGCGTCCTGAGGCCAGGCGTAATCCGACAGCGGGATCGCTGCCAACAACAAGCACTGCGCAACCACCCGCAACAGGGCGGGACCGCTCGCGCCAGGCCTAACGGCCAAGACGCGCCGAGCTTCGCAGCGCAACACCCTTGGCGGCATCGTTGCCGGCCTGCTGCGCTTCGCGGGCCGGACCGCGACCCACCATCACGTTGGAGCGCTCATCGCGCGCGTCGTGGTACTGGTAACCAAAGGTAAAGGGCAGCACCTCGGGCCGCTGCTCGCTGTAGGCGCTGGCCAGGGCGGCCTGGAAGGCGCGCTCGAACGGCGGTATGGGCACGTCATAGCGACCATGCATGCGCATTTGCCAGCCGCGCGCCGCCAGGAACGAGTACGGCAGCCCCGAATCATCCTGGACCAGGAATCCGCTGACATCGAGCAGGGTGTCGCGGATCTGCGTGAATTCGCGGTTGTGCATCAGGTAGGAGGCCGACTTGACGAAAGTCGTCGTCGGCCCCAGGGAGCGCATGTAGGCCAGCAGCTCCGGGTAGCGCGTCAGCCCCTCGTCGGTGACATCGGCCGAGAAATATTGCATGCGCCGCACCAGCGTCGAATTGGGTGCACGAAACTCGATGCTGACCCCGCGCAGTTGCGGACGCAAGGACCGCCCCGCCGCCCGCGCCGGCCTGCCTGCCGCAGCGGCCGTGGATTCGCGCGGCAGCTTCAGCGGCACTATGCGCAGGATATCCAGCCCCGAAATTGCCATCGAAATCATCACCAGGGGCACCACGCCCCGCAATTGCGCGGTGTGCAGTTGGCGCGCCATGTTTTCGGTGATGAAATAGTTGCGATCGATGAAATCGCCAGTGGCGGCGCGGACATCGGCCAGCAGGCGCGGAAACTGGCGCTTGTTCATCTTCTCGATATTCGGCGCATCCCCGAGATGCTCGAGTCCGAACATGACAAAGGTTTCGCAATCCGGAAACAGCCACCATGCATTGAAGAAATCCGGACCGCTGAATGGATACAGCAGCGTCTCGCCCGAGGGGCAGGTGGGAGAAATCGAGGCATCACGCCACGCCGTCATGGCGGCAACCCGCCCGGCATTCAGTTTTTGCCAGGAAGCCTGCATGGCGGCCGAGTGCGCCTTCCACACTGCTGTTTCAGCGAGTTCGAAATGCGCCGGGTAGACCGGGGGGAGGCCCGCCATCATGCGTGCGATGGAATTCATGCGCCATTGCGCGCCAAGACCGGCGTCGGCGCGCAGTTGCGAGGACGTCTCGATGGCAGCCAGTGCAGCGTGCGGCTGCAGCAACGCAAGAATCGCCAGGATCAGTGATACAGGGATGAACTTCGAGAGGGCTGTTTTCCGGCTCTTATTGTGCTGTGTCAGGAGCATCGATAGTCGTCGCGCAGGCGGGGTTCCGAATCAGGACGCAACATTCTAACAGGCCATCGCGATCCTATTCCGGAACTGCAGCAGTTGGCTGGACTTGAATGGCGATCACGGCATATTGGCGGCGACGCAGGCGATTGAGCAGTGCGCCGAAGCGCTTCATCCAGCCATATTTCTGGTCCAGCAAGCGATGGCCCAAGGCGGCCTCCTCACCGTGCACGATGCGTGCCGAAGCGCCCACCCATTCGCCCTTGAGCTTGCCGCGAATGTCGCAAGGGGCAATTCTCACCTGGGCGCGGCTGCGGATCCGCTTCACCTTGCCCGCATCGGCCAGGGAGTGGACGCACAGCGTCCCGCCCGCTGCTGCAAACCAGACCTGCGTGGCCACTGCCACACCGGCCTTGCGGTAGGTTTCAAGATTCAGGTAGCTCACAATGCAAGGCGGCACATCCCCTCGCGCACCCCTTGATCGGCGCGCCTGACCACAATTCCGTCAGGCGCTCCAGGGTTGCTTGCATTCGGCCAACGACACGAGGCCCTGGGCGCCCATCGAGCCCGGCTAGAACCGGTGACGGCGCGTCTGCACGCGCCTGCCCTTTGCCGGCAGGTGCTCGTGCCCCTGAACTTGCGCATTGGCAAGACAGGTTTCGTAATCCTTGTAGCCCCTGGCTGATTCCGCCACCACGGAACGATCCACGGAGAGTTGCTGCCACTTCCAGCGCTGCTGACCATCAATGTAAAACCGCCAAATCACGTTCACGACCCTCATCCTCCCGCGATTGATTGTTTATTGACAAGACACCCCGAAAACGAGTGCCAACACCTGTCCCAGTGTTTTCGCCATCCCCGCTGTCATCCGGGGGGCGAGAGGGGCCAAGATCCCCATGTTCCGGATTGCCCCGAGCTTGACGCTGCTCGTCCAAGAGTCTACCCGACAATCACCGCAGCCGTTTCCCCCTCGGGCGACAAACACTAACTAATTGATTATAAAATACTATTTAGTTTCGCTGAGCGGGCACCCACTTCGGCAGCCCGATGACGCCGCCCACGACCATCAGGCTGAAGTTGCGCGTCCGTTCAGCGGGTTCACTCAATGACCCGATCAGGCCCTGCAGGATCGCGCTGCCGCACCTGGCGAAGCAGCGTCGGCACAAGGGCGCGCGCACCCTCATGCCCCCGCCTCGGGCCGCCGCATCGCACCCTGCGAAACGGCTTAGGCGAGGTGATACAGATTGACCGCGTTGTCGCAGGTGATTTTCTTGCGCAGGCGCTCCGGCATGCCGGCAAACTGCTTGTTGAGGGTCTCCTGCGAATCCGGCCATACGCCGTCCGGGTGCGGGAAGTCCGAACCCCACATCAAGGAGTCTTCCCCGATCAGGTCGATCAGGCGCATCCCCAGGAAATCCAGCTGGAAGGTCGCCTTGCACTGGCGCTGCCAGTATTCGCTGGGCTTCAACTTGAGCGGCAAGTCCTTGTACTGGTCGCTCAACTCGTAGTCCATGCGCTCGAGCACAAAGGGAATCCAGGAAAGACCGCTCTCCGCGAACACCATGTTGAGCTTGGGGAAGCGCTCCAGCGCACCGCCGAACATCATCTGCATCAGCGGATCCACCGCCGCCAACGGCGACTTGCCGAGCAACACCGCGTTATGGGCGCGCGATTCCTCGTGCGTCCAGTGGGCCGGGTCGGGAGTCAGCAGATAGGGCGTGATGTGCAGGTGCAGCGGCAGGCCCGCCTCGGCCATCACCGCCCACAGCGGATCCCACTGCCGCTCGAAGAGCGGAATGGCATTGCCCGACAAGGACATCTCCAGGCCACGTATGCCACCCAGTTTGGCCAGGCGCTTGGCCTCGGCCACGGCCGCCTGCGAATTGTTGCCCGGGATCAGCCCCAGGCCGATCAGTCGGCGCGGATCGGTCTTGCAGAAATCGGCCAGCCAGTCGTTGTAGATGCGCGTCACTTCAGCGCCGGCCTTGCTGTCGTTGATGCGGTTCACCGCGCCAAGAATGCCGTACAGCACTTCGGCCTGGATGCCGTCCAGGTCCTGGTCCTGGATGCGCATTTGCGGGTTGGTCAGCCGCAGCGCCTTCTTGCTCTCCTCGCTGTAGAGACCCTTGGACGCCATGCGGTCGGCGCGATCGATCTTGCCCGGGACGTACTTGCGCCCGCCCGATCCCATCTGGCAGGCCAGGCCGAACACCTGGCCGCGCTTGTTGATCCAGGTCGGGCCATCCGGGCCATCGCCCACATAGGGCATCAGGTCCTGTACATCCTTTGATGCGCTCTTGATGAAGATGTCCGGCGGCATCCACCCCAGGTCCAGGTGCCCGTCGGCCGATACGCATTGATAGTTCATTGTTTTCTCCATTTAGGGAAGTGCTGATTGAGTCCCGAACAATGTGAAAGCCATAAAGCACTTCCCACTGAAGTCGGGGGATTTACAAGGGGGCAGGCCCCCTTGTTCAAAATTTGCTTAGCGTTGCGAATCCGTGCCCAGTTTATCGCAAAGTTCCGCGAGATCCTTGATCTGCTCCAACCTGTCGACCGACTCAATGATGCGCTCGGCCTTTTTCCTGCGCTCCACCGACCCCGGATTGGTCCCGCACACCATGCCGATGAATTTCTGGCGCAGGGCTTCGTCGGTGAAGAGCGTGTCCTTCGACCAGGGGTCACCCGAGGCCATGTCCACCGAAGCGGTGTGCACCTTGCCCCGCGCATGCACTTCCACGCCGCCCGGAATGCGCCGGAACTGGCCGTTCTCCATCCACTGCGCAAGGTTGGCCGCGCGCGGTTCCAGTTCCACCGGCACGCGGCTGCGAAACGCCTGGTACTTGGGCGACTTCAGCGCGTCCTCGTCATACCAGAGCGGACCGGGCGGCACACCAAACGCGCCCATGGCGAGTGCATGGGCGTGGCTGAATTCGGCGCTGATCTGGTTGTCGGGCTGCTGCTGCTTGAAACGCGCCGACTGGGCGAACGGATTAGCCTTTACCACAATACTGTCAATTTCATGCGCCTCTAGGCCTAGCTCTTGCTTCAGCTTGAAGAATGCTGTCAAAGGGTACTGCGTCCAACGGCAGCTCGGCCACGGCTTGTAGGTGGTGTTCAGGATGTG
>CAXNGL010000105.1:0-9568 GCA_964201515.1 Burkholderiales bacterium | reverse complement strand
GCCGTGCAGATCGAGAAGAACGTCATGTTCATCATCCTGATGCTGATTGTCGCGGTGGCGGCGTTCAACATCGTGTCCACGCTGGTGATGGCGGTGGCCGACAAGCGCGCCGACATTGCCATCCTGCGCACGCTGGGCGCGAGCCCCGGCGGCATCATGCGCGTCTTCATCGTGCAGGGCGTGCTGATCGGCGTGATCGGCACGCTGATCGGCATCGTGGGCGGCGTCCTGCTGGCGCTCAACGTGAGCACCGTGGTGCCGTTCATCGAAAGCATCGTCGGCGTGCAGTTCCTGGCCAAGGACATCTACTACATCAGCGAGCTGCCGTCGGACCTGCAGCGCGCCGACGTGCTGACCGTTGCCGTCATGTCGCTGGTGCTGAGCCTGCTGGCGACGCTGTACCCGAGCTGGCGCGCCTCGCGCATCAACCCGGCGGAGGCGCTGCGTTATGAGTGACGCCATGGGCGGCGCTGCCGTTGGCAACGTGGCGGCAAGCGTCATGTCAAGCGTCACGTCAAGCGCGGCCAGCGCGGCAACGCCGGTGCTGGAGTGTCGCGGCCTGAAGAAGGCCTATGCGCAGGGCAGCGCGCAGATCCATGTGCTGCAGGGCGTGGACATTGCCGTGGCCAGGGGTGAACTGGTGGCCATTGTCGGTGCCTCCGGTTCGGGCAAAAGCACGCTGCTGCACCTCCTTGGCGGGCTGGATGCGGCCAGCGGCGGCGAAGTGAGCGTGCTCGGGCGGCGCATGGACTCGCTGTCGGAGGCGGAGCAGGGAGAGCTTCGCAATCGCTCGCTCGGCTTCGTGTACCAGTTCCATCACCTGCTGGTTGAATTCACCGCTCTGGAGAACGTGGCCATGCCGCTGCGCATCCGGCGCATGCCGCAGGCCGAGGCGCACGCTGCGGCCGCGGCCATCCTGCGCGAAGTGGGACTGGGCGCTCGGCTCGAGCACACGCCGGGGGAGTTGTCCGGCGGCGAGCGCCAGCGCGCGGCACTTGCCCGGGCGCTGGTGACCGAACCCGCCTGCGTGCTTGCCGACGAGCCCACCGGCAACCTCGACCGCGAGACTGCGGCGCAGGTGTATGAACTCATGCTCGACTTGAATCGCCGTCGCGGCACCAGCTTCATCATCGTGACCCACGAACCCGGCCTTGCCGCCAGCGCCAATCGCGTGTTGCGCCTGGCTGATGGCCACCTTCGTCCCGAATTGCCCTGACGTCCAGGCGCGCAGCAGGCCGATGCTGAAGCGATTGCTCAGTGGTTTGTTCGGTGCAGGGGAGCGTGACTCTGCGCGCGAACAGCACCAGGGCCCGCACGACTCGTCGGTGTCCACGGAACCGGATGCGGCCGCGACGGCGGGGCAGGGCGATCGCGCATTCGTCGCGGGAGACCTGGTGGCTGCGACAGGCTTTTACGAGGCGGCGCTCGCCATCGACCCGGCGTTTGCGCATGCGCTGAACAACCTCGGGCTGTGCCACGCCATGCGCGGCGAGCACGCCGAGTCTGCGCGCTGCTTCGATGCACTGCGACGGCTGGATGCGTCATGGCAGCCGCCACATGCCAATCTGGGTGCCATTGCGCTGCGCTCGCACCAGTTCACGGAAGCGGGGGCGCATTACGAGGCGGCGTTGCGGGCATTGACCGAGGAGGCGGCTGTGCGGGGCAACGCCTCCGGACAGGACCCGGGCCGGGTCGAACTGCTCAATGCCATCGGCTTCACCTTGCAGCGGCGTGGCATGCCGGACGAAGCCACTGCGCGGTTTCGGGAAGTGCTGCGCCTTGAGCCCGGCAACATGGATGCTGCGACCAACCTGCTGTTTGCCTTGTTGCATTCGCCGACTGTCTCGCCCGAAGCCGTGTTCGCGCAATTTCGCGCATGGTCGAAGCAGCACGAGGAACCCTTGCGCGGCGCGAGGCGGCCGCATCCCAATGCGCGTGACGCGGCGCGGCGCCTGCGCATCGGCTACTGCTCGGGGGATTTCTACGACCATGCGGTGGCAAACTTCATCGAACCGATTCTGCGCAACCATGATCGCAGCGCGTTCGCGGTGTTCATCTATGCCACGCGCAGACACGACGATGCCCACAGCAAGTCGCTGCGCGCAATCTGCGATGCGGCCGGGGGCGGATGGTGCGAGGCCGCGTCACTGGATGACGATGCGCTGGCCGCGCGCATCCGCGACGATGCCATCGACGTCTTTGTTGACCTGTCAGGCCACACGCTCGGACATCGCTTGCCGGTGTTCGCCCGCAAGCCGGCGCCGGTGCAGATCAGCTACCTCGGTTACCCGGCGACCACCGGCCTGGAATGCATGGATTACCGCATCACCGATGCCGTGACCGATCCGCCCGGCGTCGCGGAGGATTTTCACACTGAGAAATTGCTGCGCCTGCCGAATTCGCAGTGGTGTTACCGGCCCAAGCCCTCCGCACCACCGGTGAGCCCGCTGCCCGCGCTGCGCAGCCGGGACATCATGTTCGGCTCCTTCAACAACCCGTCCAAGCTCAATGCCGTGACGCTGGGCCTGTGGGCGCGGGTGCTGCGCGAGCTGCCGACGGCGAAGCTCACCGTGACCAGCGTGACCGACGCCGGCAGCCGCGAGCGCATCGCCGGCATGCTCGCCGCCGAGGGCGTTGCGCCCGCCCGCCTGCGCGTGCTGGGGGCGCTGGAGGAGGGCGAGTTCTGGCGCATCCGCGAGGAGATCGACATGGTGCTGGATGCCTATCCCTACAACGGCACCACCACCACCTGCGAGGCGCTGTGGGCCGGTTTGCCGGTGATCACGCTGGCCGGAGCCCATGGGCAGTCGCGCACCTCGGCCAGCCTGCTCACGGCGATCGGGCTGCCGCAGTTCATTGCCAGCGACGCCGAGGGTTTTGTCGCCATCGCCCGCGACTGGGCGGCGCCGGCGCAACGTGACCGCCTGGCGGCATTGCGCGCGGACTTGCGTGAACGCATGGAACGCTGCGGCCTGTGCGACGGGCCGGGCTTCACGCGCGCGCTGGAGGCGCTGTATCGCGAGGCCTGGTCGGCCTGGTGCGCGCCGCCGGCGTCAGCCACCGGAAACTACGCGGGGCGCATCCTGGGGCGCAACGCGGGGGATGCCCCATGACGCGGCGCCTGCACGTCGGCGGCACCGTGGCACGCGAAGGCTGGGAGGTACTCAACGCCAACGCCGCGCCGTATGTGGACCATGTGGGCAATGCCAACGACCTGTCGCGGTTCGCCGACAACACCTTCGATGCGATTTATGCCTCGCATGTCATCGAGCACCTCGATTACACCAGCGAGTTGCAGAGCAGCCTGAAGGACTGGTGCCGCGTGCTCGCGCCGGGCGGGCAGTTGCTGGCCAGCGTGCCGGACATGGATGTGCTGGCCGAACTGTTCCTGCGCAAGGAAGAACTGACGCTCGACGAGCGCTTTGCCATCATGCGCATGCTGTTCGGCGGGCATGTGGACCGGTACGACTACCACGCCGTGGGGCTGAATGAGGCGTTCCTCGGTTGGTTTCTCACCGAAGCAGGGTTCGTCGACGTCCAGCGGACCACCGGGTTCGGCCTTTTCGAGGACACCAGCACCCATCGCTTCAAGGGCGTGGCAATCAGCCTGAACGTGTCGGCGCGCAAGCCGGGCGTCGCCGGGCCGTAGCGGGGCACTGCAGGAAGATTTCCTGCGTCGGGTATGGGCCGGCGGGGATGCTTCGTGCAAAAATGCCGGCCTGTCCATATTGAATACGGAAAAACTGCAATGCCCGCACTCGTGCTCAACGGCAAGGCCCTGTCGCTGGAAATGGAAGCGGAACTGGGCAAGCGCGTGGCCGCGCTACGCACCAAGACAAGTTCCGAGCCGCCGGTCCTCGCCACCATCCTCGTCGGTGATGACCCGGCTTCTGCCACCTACGTCAAGATGAAGGGCAATGCCTGCCAGCGCGTCGGCATGGAATCTCGCAAGGTGATGCTGCCGCAGTCGACCACCACGCAGCAATTGCTCGCCGAGATCGACAAGCTGAACGCCGATGTGCGTGTGCATGGCATCCTGCTGCAGCACCCGGTGCCCCCGCAGATCGACGAGCGTGCCTGCTTCGACCGCATCGCGCTGGCCAAGGACGTGGACGGCGTGACGGTGCTGGGCTTCGGCAAGATGGCCATGGGCGAAGCGGCCTACGGTTCGGCCACGCCGGCCGGCATCATGCGACTGCTCGCGCACTACAAGATCACGCTGGCCGGCAAGCACGCGGTGGTGGTGGGGCGCAGCCCAATTCTTGGCAAGCCGGTGGCCATGATGCTGCTGAATGCCAACGCCACGGTCACCATCTGCCACTCGCGGACGCAGGGCCTGTCCTACCTGGTGCGCCAGGCCGACATCGTGGTGGGGGCGGTGGGCAAGCCACAGTTCATCAAGGGCGCGTGGATCAAGCCGGGTGCCGTGGTGGTGGACGCCGGCTATCACCCGGGGGGCGTGGGCGACATCGAGATTCCGGCCGTGATCGGTTCCTGCGCGGCCTACACGCCGGTGCCCGGCGGCGTCGGCCCGATGACCATCGCCACGCTCATGGCGCAGACGGTGGAAGCGGCGGAGAAGGCCGCCGCGTAGTTTTTGTTGTTGTCAGTATTTATCTAATGTAGGTAAGTGAGTCGCTATATATTTAAATTAAGTGTCAGTATTGCGTGATGCAGTGTCCGGCGGCATCCTGGCGCGTTGGCGGAGGAACCGCGTTCCCGACAGCGCATCGCCACTGGCGATTTCAATGCAGACTCGGATATAGTACGGCGGTGAAGAAGTGACTTTTTGAGTGCTTGTCAGGCGAGCCGGCGTTGACGTCCGGCAACACGCCTCGAGAGCCGCATATCGATTCATCAGCAAATCCTGGAGGCAGTGGTGTCAATAGAAAAAGTGGCAGTAATCGGCAGTGGACTCATGGGGCATGGCATTGCGCAGGTCGCCGCGATGTCGGGCCAGACGGTGGTGCTTATCGACAAATCCGAGGATGCCCTGGCATTCGCCAGGCAGAAAATGGGCGACAGCCTGAAGCGCCTCGCCGAAAAGGGCAGGATCAAGGACACCCCGGAAGCCGTGCTGGGCCGCATCCGCACCACATCGAGCCTCGCCGACGGGGTTCGCGATGCGCAGTATGTCGTTGAAGCCGTGTTCGAGGACATCAACCTCAAGCGCAACCTGCTGGCGGAAGTGGAAGCCCTGGCGCCCAAGGGCACCATCCTCGGCACCAATACCAGCGGCCTGTCGATCCAGGCGATCTCCGGCAAGGTCAAGAACAAGGAAAAGGTCATCGGCATGCACTGGATGAACCCGCCGCAATTGATGAAACTGGTGGAAATCATCAAGAGCAACAAGACCGACGATGCCACGCTGCAGACGACGCTGGACCTGTGCACGCGCTACGGCAAGGAGACGGTGATTTCGCAGCGCGATGTGTGGTTCTTCCTCGCCGCGCGCGCGCGGGTCGGTTTTTCCATCGAGAACTGCGCCATGCAACTGGCCGGGGTCGCCGACCACCGGACGCTGGACGCGGTCACCCGCTACAAGATCGGCCTGCCGATGGGCGAGTTCGAGTTGCTCGACTTCACTGGCGCGGTGGACATCCGCCCCAAGGGCCTGGCTTCGGTCGAGGAAATCCTCAAGGAACACCCCGACTTCGAGCCGTGGCCGGAATTCCGCAATGCCTACACGTATCTCGCCAAGGAAGTCTGGGCCGACATGGCGGCCAAGGGACTTTCCGGCGTGAAGTCGGGCCACGGCTTCTACGAATATCCGGGCAAGAAATACCTCAAGCCCGATATCCCGAAGGAACTGGCGGACAAGGTTGATGCGGTGCAACTGATGGCACCGGCCCTGAATGCCGCCGCCTGGTGTGTGACCAACGGCGTGGGCAGCGTGGACGACGTCAACAAGTCCATGCGCCTGGCCTTCGGCTGGCCGAAAGGAATCTTCGACTACATTCCCGACTACGGCATTGGCAAGATCATCGAGGTGCTGAACGCCAAGGAGAAGGCGGCGCCCAAATGGCTGCACGGCTTTTATCGCGTCGATCCGCTGCTGGCGAACTGGAAGTCCTGATCTAAGAAGCCTCTGAAAAAACCACGTTCACCACACCTCGACGAGGTGTCGCTGCGTGGACGCATATACTGATACCTCGCCTTTTTGAAGGCTGGCGTGAATCATGCCAGTCGTCAAAAAGGCGAGGCTTCATAACGTCAAAAGTGGCACCGAAACCCGCCCAAGCCGGTTTTTCTGACCTTCGCTAAAGGAAAAGCATGACCATCAATGACGCCATCAACTATGAACGGCGCGACAGCGTTGCCTGGATCACGCTCACGCGCCCCGACCAGATCAACGCTATCAACGACAACGTCCGTAATGGCCTGGTGCAGGCGCTGGAGCAGGCCGACGCCGATGCCGAAGTGCGCGCCATCGTCCTGACGGGTTCGGGGCCGCGCGGCTTCTGCGCCGGTGCCGACATCAAGGAATCCCGGGGGCCGGAGACGCCGGTGGAGGCGCGGCGACGGATGCTGCGGACCACCTACCTCGACGCCCTCGAGCGCGCCACCAAGCCCACCATCGCAGCCATACATGGCATCTGCATGGGCGGCGGCTTCGAGATTGCGCTGGCCTGCGACATCCGCATCGCCTCCGCCGACGCCATCTTCGCGCTGCCGGAGACCGGACTCGGGCTGATCCCCGGTGGTGGCGGCACGCAGCGCCTGCCGCGCATTGTCGGCCTTGGCCGCGCGCTCGACCTGATGCTCACCGGTGACCGCATCGATGCGCAGGAGGCATTCCGCATCGGCGCCATTTCCCGCCTGGTCGCGGACAACACCCAGCTGGCGACGGAGGCCGAAAAAGTTGCACTGCGCATCGGCGCCAAGCCGCCCACTGCAACCGCGTATGCCAAGGAAGCGGCGCGCAGCGGCATTGAACTCGATCTCAAGGCCGGGCTGCAGTTGGAGAAGACGCTGTTCACCATGCTGCTTACGACAGAGGATCGGCGCGAGGCGGCCGCGGCATTCAAGGAAAAGCGCAAGCCGAACTTCACCGGCAAGTAGGCGTCCTGCCGGGATCGAAACTGGAACCCAAGGCGTTGTCAGTGTTCAATTGGTGCAAGTCAGAGCAACGGGTATCTGACAGAAAAAGTGTCAGGATATCCGGCGCGCTGACGACGCCCCATCAGCGCGCCGGTGGTATGGAGTAGGTCGCCGTCACATGGGCCACCAGATCCTCGCTGCCTTCCGAGTAGATCGACACCTCGCCTACCGCCAGCCGTTTGCCGACTTTCAGCAGGCGGACATCGCACAGCACGTCGCGGTGCGTGGGCTTGTTCAGGAAGTTGATGTTGAGGCTGGTGGTGACGGCGAGCGGCACCAGCCCGATTTCGCCCAGCACCGCGGCGTACAGGGCGGCATCTGCCAGGGCCATGAGGGTGGGGCCCGATACCGTGTCGCCGGGCCGCAGATGTTTCCTGTCCACGCGAAGTCGTGCCTTGGCGCTGCGCCTGCCCAAGGCTTCGAGCACGATGTGCCCGTCCATGTCCAGATGGTATTCGTGAAGCAGCGCCTGCAGCCTCTCCACTGTGACTGCGGGCGCTTTCACCTCAGCGCCACTCGATCTTCTCGCCGACCCTCTTCGGCCAGTAGGCGCGGAAATGTTCCACCAGGCGCTCGGTGTGCTCGTGCATGGTGAGATAGGCCTTCTTGGCATTGCCCGCGATGATGGCGGCGGCGATGCGGCTGTGGTCGTGCACGATGTGATCTTCGAGCACCTTGCGATCGAGGCTGGTGACGATGTGGTCGTTGACGATGGCCCCCGGCGTCTGCAGCATGAAGCCCAGCACGCGATTGTTGGCGAGCACGGCGACGGTTTCGTGGAACTGGAAGCCTTCTGACACGGCATGCTCGTGCAGCACGGCCTTGTCTTCATCGACGTAGGGCTGCATCAGCCGCGATACCAGCGCGCGATCGGGGTTGGTTGCAGCCAGTTCGGCGGTGATGGATTCGGCCAGAATGTAGCTGGCGAGCAATTCGTCATAGGTGGCGCCCACAAGGTGCATGTGCAGGGTCAGCGTGCGGCCCAGGCTCGCGACCTCCACCTTGCCGACCACGGTGCCGCCGCCCGGGCCCGGGCGCGAGTGCACCAGGCCCTGCACTTCGAGAACGCGCATGGCTTCGCGCAGGGTGGACCGGCTGACCTTGTACTGGTGCAGCATGTCGGGTTCAGGAGGGAGCTTGTCGCCCGCTTCGAGCTTGCGGGCAACGATGTCGCGCACGATATCCAGGGCCACATAATCGGACACCTTGTTGCTGCGGCGCGGCGCAACGCCTGTCGAACCGTTGCGTATCTTGTCCGCCTTCTTGCGGGCGGCTGGGCCGGTTCGCGCGCGGTGTCGCGACGGGCGGCTTGGCGTGGCTGGCATGGCGTTCCCGATACCTGAAGAATTCCCGAGTTCCGTCCGGGATGTTAGCACCCGGAAGGGGCGATTTCCCCTCTGGTTCAAGGGGATCGATGAGATATCCGCCCGCGATGCTGCGGCAGGAAAACGATGCTTGCAAATTAATCTGATTATTTATATCATCGGCGTTGCAGCGCAAGCCTTGGGCCCGCAAGCCGGCCGCAGCGGCCGGGTGGCCAAGTGGCCAAGTGGCCAAGTGAAAGTGTCACCAAATCCACGTGCCGGCAAGGCAATCGAAAGCGCACCCGAATTTCAAACCTGAGGAGCATCACAGCATGCAATATTCCATCGTTTCAGCCGATTCGCACATCAACGAACCACCGGATCTGTTCAAGAACCTGCCCATGTCGTTGCAGGAGTTCGCACCCAAGGTGGTCAGCCTGGAGAAGGGCGACGCCTGGGTGATGGCACCCGGCGCCGAGCCGCGACTGATTTCGACCAGCGCCGTGGCCGGCCGCAAGAAGGAAGAGTACCTGTCCAAGCCGGTGACCTATGCCGACATGAACAAGGGGTCCTTCCTGCCCGAGCCACGCCTCAAGGACATGGACATCGACCACATCGATGCCGATGTGATGTACCCGGGCATCATGCGTTACACCGAGCGCATCGCCAATCCGGAAGTGCGCGCTGCCAGCTGCCAGGTCTACAACGAGTGGATGGCGGACTTCTGCAAGTACAACCCGAGTCGGCTGCAGGGCATCGGCGTGGTGCCCATGCTGGACGACAACAACGGCCAGAATGCGCTCAAGGGCCTCAAGGATGCGCAGAAGCTTGGCCTTCGCAGCGTCTTCCTCAGCCAGAAGGAATCGGGCATGCCGCTGCATCACCAGAACGCCGATCCGTTCTGGGCCGCGGCTGCAGACTCGGGCACGCCGATCAGCATCCACATCTACACCAACCCGTTCACGCGCGGCATTCCCGCCGACATCATGGCCATCCCGGGCACCAAGGAACTGGGGCCATCCACGGTGACGATGTCGATGGCCGAGCACCTGGTGCTGATGATTTTCGGCGGCGTGTTCATGCGCCATCCGAAGCTGAAGGTCGTCCTTGCCGAAGGCGGCATCGGCTGGATTCCGGCGCTGCTCGAGCGCATGGACCATGTG
>CAXNGL010000104.1:0-9591 GCA_964201515.1 Burkholderiales bacterium | reverse complement strand
TGTCGTTTTTCCAATCCGATGGCCTTGGCAACATGAGTGTCAGCGCGAGAGGCATCAAGCAGCCGCTTCCGGTACTGGTGGTGAACTCGACCAACGAAGTGAAGACCCAGGGCAGGCGCTTCATCTTCGAAGCGCTGCCGCCCCATCCGAAGAGCACCTATATTGAATCCGCCCAGAATCATGGCGGTGCTGCCGAGGGCGCACGCGCCGATGTCCAGCGATTCGTCGATTCGATCGCCGAGGACTGACGGAGGTAGAGGGGGCGGAGTCAGTTATTGTCAGTGCCCTGGATGGAACAAGCAGCCACACTCAGCTACCCCCCCCCGCAGTACAATCGCCGCGTCCCCCTTTGAAGCGGAGTGCGCCATGACGGTTCGCAAACTCGACCACGTCAACATCCTGACTCCGAAGTACGAGGAGACGCTGGCGTTCTATGGCGAGATGCTCGAGATGAAGGTGGGCCCGACGCCGAGCACCCCCCTCACGCGCGGCGCATGGATCTGCGATGACGGCGGCCTGCCGATCCTCCATGTGCAGAAGGTCGATCCCGCGGATCCCGCGAAGAAATTCGCCGATGTCCGGCGCCGCCTGGGCGAAATGGGGCCCTCCGCAGTGGCCGATCTTCACGGCAGTGGATCGGTCGAGCATGTGGCCCTGCAGTGCGAAGGCTACGACCGGCTCCTCGCCCGGTTCATGGCGGCCGGACTCGCGCCGCGCACGAACGAGGTGCCGGGCATGCGCCTGCGGCAGATTTTCATCCCCGATCCGAACGGGATCGTGCTGGAACTTAATTTCCCCGGGGATTGAAACTTCTTCGGCCAGAGGAGTGAGCAGGGTCCGTGTCAGTGTTGTCGGCTTCGTGAACGGAAAAGCTCGTCATTCCATTGATCAGCGATCAGGGGAATGTCATGGACAGTGAGCAGCGCTTCAGGACCTTTGCCGATTTCTATCCGTTCTACCTCGGTGAGCACGCCAATCGTGTATCCCGGCGTTTGCACTGCGTGGGGACCAGCATCGCGCTCGTCATCCTCATGGCTGCAGTGGCCACGCAGTTGTGATGGCTGGTGATCGTGGCGTTGGTCCAGGGCTATGCATTCGCCTGGGTGGGCCATTTCTTCTTCGAGCACAACCGGCCTGCGACTTTCAAGTACCCGGGGTTCAGTTTCATGGGCGACTGGCGGCTGTGGTGGGAGATCGTCAGCGGAAAGATCCCGTTCTAGCGCGGTGTTGCAAGGGCGCGCGAGCGCCCCGCCGTGCCGTGGACCCGGCCTGTAAATAACTGACAAGATCAGTATAAAAGTCTCGTCAGTAGGATTTTAATATTAGAAATACTGACAGGGACGGTCGGCGTTCATCCGGCTGCGGCCTGAGGTGGTGGCGCCCACCCGTACACTTCCAGCGCGCGCTCGGGCACGATCACGCGCAGCGCGCGCGGCCCGCCACCCGCCATCTCGATGCGCGGTCGCGACAGCTCCCACAGGCGGCCATCGCCCGGGTCGCGGTACAGGCGCCGCCAGCCGCCTTGCTCCGGGTGATCGGCGCAGTACTCGAGGACATCGTTCACCAGATTGCCGATGCGCTGCTCGCTCGGGTCGCCGAGGATGCGGTCCTTGAAGAGGATCCACTTGCCGACGATCAGGTCCTCCTCGGGTTTGATGTGCGGCGTGTTGCTGAGCATCGTCATGCGGCCAAGCGTAGCAGATCGGCCGGGGACCTGGCCGCGTTGCGGGCTGGCCTCCCCGGGCCGGCCCCGGACTTCACGGGGTTGCCTGCGCCGGATCGCGCCGCACCCAGCGCTTGATCGCCTCCACGGTTTCGCGCTCGATGCCATTGAAGCCGTGATGCCCGTAGGGCTCGCAGGGGTCCCCGCTGCGCATGCCGCCTTCCATGACGATGAGTTCGGTGCCGAAACGCTCATGCGCTGCGCGCGCAGGGGCAAACGGCGTGAATCGACAGTCGTCGTGGCGATGATGAACCACAAGCTGCCGGTTCCTGTACTGCCTGGCGTCCAGGTCCCTGATGGCTGGCGGTGACGACGTGTGGATGACGCCGGCGATGCGCTCGGACAGGTAGCCGGCGAGCCGCAGCGTGGCATCGCTGCCGTTGCTGGTGCCCATGAGGTAGATTTGCGCCGCCGGGAAACGCTGCTTCAGGTCGTCGAGCAGGGCCTGCATGCGCTCCGGGCTGCGGGTGGTATTCGTTGACACCGTGGCGAACTCGCCGTCCACGATCAGCGGCCGTACGCGAATCAGGAAGTTGAGTCGGAATCCGTACTCGATCCGGCCATTGGCGATTCTCGGATCCATGTTGCCGCTGCCGCCGGGGAACAGGATGATCAGGTAGCGCGGCGCGGGGCCCTCGCTGTTGAGCACGTAGGGAATGCTCTCGCCATTCGGGTAGGTCGCGCTGCTGATCAGTTCTTCGGCTGCGCTGCAGGTTTGCGCCATGGCCGACAGCACAAGCAGCAGGAGTACGCCGATCCGCATGTTCGGCCTATGCCCAGCCGGTCAGTGGGCGCGACCCGTCGCCGCCGCCGCCGGCAACGTGCTGGCATGCCAGCCGCCGCCCAGCGCCCGCACCAGCGCCGCGCTGGCCAGCATGCGCCGGCTGACGATGTCGAGCGAAGTGCGCTCGGCGGCGAGCGCGGCTGCCTGCACGGTGACGACGTTCAGGTAGCTCACCGTGCCGGCCTTGTACTGGTTGGTGGTGAGCGCCACCGACTGGCGGGCGGCGTCGAGGGCTTCGCGCTGCACCGCGGCTTCCTGCTCGAGGATGCGCAGCGTGGCGAGGCTGTCCTCGACTTCCTGCAAGGCCACCAGCACCGACTGCCGGTAGGCGGCGACGGTGGCGTCGTAGGCGGCTTCGGCTTGCGCGGTCTGTGAGCGGCGCAGGCCGCCGTCGAAGAGCGTCATGGCCAGCGCCGGGCCGAGCGACCAGAAGCGGCTGGGGGCGGTGAGCCACTGCGCCATGCCGGCGCTCTGGAAGCCGGTCGAGGCCGACAGGGTCAGCGCCGGGAAGAACGCCGCGCTGGCCACGCCGATCTGTGCATTGGCGGCGGCGACGCGACGCTCGGCGGCCGCAATATCGGGGCGCCGCTCCAGCAGCGCGGAGGGCAGGCCCGCAGCGATGACAGGCGGCGCCAGTGTGGCAGGCCCGCCTGCCGGGGTAATGCCGAACTCGGCAGGTGCCTTACCGACCAGCACGGCGATGGCGTGTTCGAGCTGCGCGCGCTGCACACCGGTCTCGATGGCCTGCGCCTGCGTCGATTTCAACTGCGTGGTGGCCTGCAGCGTGTCGACCTTCGCCACCACGCCGGCGGCGAACTGGTTCTGCGCGAGCTGCAGGGACTTCTGGTAGCCGGCGATGGTGTCCTCGAGCAGCAGCCGTTGCGCATCGAGCACGCGCAGCTGGAAATAGTTCTGCACCAGTTGCGCGGTGGCCAGCAGTCGCGCGGCTTCGAGGTCGCCGGCGCTGGCCTGCAGGCCAGCCTCGTTGGCGTCGATGCTGCGACGCACGCGGCCCCACAGGTCCGGCTCCCAGCTCGCGCCCACCGACACCGAGTGATTGGTGGTCACGCCGCGGGCGACGGTGACGGCGCTGGTGTTTCCCGAGGCGCGGGCGCGCGACTCGCTCAGGTTGGCGGTGATGTTGGGGAAATTGCCGGCGCGCGCGCCTTCGGCGAGAGCCAGGGCCTGGCGATAACGCGCCTCGGACTGCGCCAGTGTCTGGTTCGCCGCGCTCACCTGTTCGGCCAGCGCATTGAGGGCGCTGTCGCCGAACACCTCCCACCATTTGCCGCGCGGCTCGGCGTCGCGCGGCTCGGCCTGCTTCCAGCCGGCGTTCTCCTTGAAGGCTGCGGGCATCGGGATCGCGGGACGCACGTAGTCCGGGCCGGCGGTGCAGGCGGCGAGCAGGAGCGGTGCGAGCAGGAGGGTCGATGCCAAGCGCCATCCGGCAGATGCTGCGTATGGCGGCACCCGCGCCGCTTGCGGCGTGGTGCTCGTCGCCAACTGCGGATTGCGCGTCATTGCGTCTCCAGGGTCGTGGTCGCGCGCTTGCCGCCATCGCTTGCGCCGCGCGCCCAGCGGCGCCGGCACCAGTGGCGCAAGCGATCGAGATACAGGTACACCACCGGCGTGGTGTAGAGGGTCAGGATCTGGCTCACGATCAGCCCGCCGACGATGGCGATGCCGAGCGGCCGGCGCATCTCCGCGCCTTCGCCGGTGCCGAGGGCCAGCGGAATGGCGCCGAAGAGTGCTGCCAGCGTGGTCATCATGATGGGCCGGAACCGGAGCAGGCAGGCGCGCAGGATGGCCTGTGCGGGTGGGAGCCCCTGGCTGCGCTCGGCCTCCAGCGCGAAGTCGATCATCATGATGGCGTTCTTCTTGACGATGCCGATGAGCAGGATCACGCCGATGAAGGCGATGATGCTGAACTCGCTGCCGAACATCATCAGCGCCAGCAGCGCGCCCACCCCGGCCGAGGGCAGGGTCGAGAGGATGGTGATGGGGTGCACCAGGCTTTCGTAGAGCACGCCCAGCACGATGTACACGGCGAGCAGCGCGGCGAGGATCAGCAGCGGCTGGCTGGAGAGTGAATTCTGGAAGGCGCGCGCGGTGCCCTGGAAGGTGCCGTGGATGCCCACCGGCACGCCGATGCGCTCCAGGGCGAGCCGCACCGCGTCGGTGGCCTGCGACAGCGATACCTCGGGCGGCAGGTTGAAGGAGATGGTGGAGGCGGCGAACTGGCCCTGGTGATTGACCGACAGCGCGGTGCGCGTGGTCTCGTAGCGCGAGAAAGCGGCCAGCGGCACCGCGACGCCGCCGTTGCCCGGCCCGCTCATGACGTAGATGTCCTTCAGGCCCTCCGGGCCCTGCAGGAACTCGGGCGCCGCCTCCATCACCACCTTGTATTGGTTGAGCGGATTGTAGATGGTGGATACCTGGCGCTGGCCGAAGGCGTTGTTCAGGGTGTTGTCGATCATCTGCGAGGTGATGCCCAGGCGTGCGGCGGCGTCGCGATCGACCACCAGCGAAGTCTGCAGGCCGCGATCCTGCTGGTCGGTGTTGACGTCCGCAAGTTCCGGCAGGTCGGCAAGCGCGCGGCGCACGCGCGGCTCCCACAGGCGCAGCTCCTCGAGCTGGTCGGCCTGCAGCGTGAACTGGTACTGCGCATTGGCCTGGCGCCCGCCGATGCGGATGTCCTGCACCGCCTGCAGGAACAGATTGGCGCCGGGCTCATGCGCGAGGCGCGAGCGCAGGCGCGCGATCACCTGCGGTGCGGGTTCGCGTTCCGCCTGCGCCTTGAGCGTGACGAACATGATGCCGGAATTGCGCGATCCGCCGCCGGTGAATCCCGACACCGTCACCACGGCGGGGTCGCTTTTCACGATGTCGATGAAGGTGGCCAGCTTCTGGCGCATGGCCTGGAAGGAGATGCCCTGGTCGCCCTGGATGAAGCCGATCAGCCGCCCCGTGTCCTGTTGCGGGAAGAACCCCTTGGGCACCTGCACGTAGAGCCAGACGTTGAGGCAGATGGTGGCGAGCAGCACCAGCATCACCAGCAGGCCATGGCGCAGGCTCCAGTTCAGGGAGCGCTCGTAGCCGCGCAGCACGCCGGCGAACAGCCATTCGCCGGCGCGGGCAATGCGGCCGGGCGGACGCTCGCCGGCTGCCCCTGCCGGGCGCAGTAGCCAGGCGCACATCATGGGCGTGACGGTGAGCGACACCGCCAGCGAGATCAGGATGGCCACCGACAGCGTGATGGCGAATTCACGGAACAGCCGCCCGACGATGCCGCCCATCAGCAGGATGGGGATGAACACCGCGATCAGCGACACGCTCATCGACAGCACGGTGAAGCCGACTTCGCGCGCGCCCAGCAGCGCCGCCTGCACCGGCGCCATGCCGCGCTCCAGGTGGCGCGACACGTTCTCCAGCACCACGATGGCGTCATCCACCACGAAACCGGTGGCCACGATGAGCGCCATGAGGGACAGGTTGTTGAGACTGAAGCCCAGCAGGTACATGGCGCCGAAGGTGCCCACCAGCGATACCGGCACGGCCACACTGGGGATGAGTGCGGCGCGCACGTTCCCGAGGAACAGGAACACCACCAGGATCACCAGCGCGGTGGACATGAGCAGCGTGCGCTCCACGTCGCGCAGCGAGGCGCGGATGGTGGGGGAGCGGTCCAGCGACACCGTCATGTCGATGGCGCCGGGGATGGATGCCTGCATGCGCGGCAACAGCGCGCGCACGCGGTCCACGGTCTCGATGATGTTGGCGTTGGGCTGGCGGTTGAGGATGATGAGCACCGAGGGCTTGCCGTTCATCGAGCCGGCGTTCCTCAGGTCCTGCACTGAATCGACCACTTCGCCGACGTCCGACAGGCGCACCGGCGCGCCATTGCGCCAGGCGATGATCACCGGCATGTAGTCGGCGGCGGTCTTGGCCTGGTCGTTGGCAAGGATCTGCCAGTGGCGCGCGCCGTTCTCGATCGAGCCCTTGGGCCGGTTGACGTTGTTGGCGACGATGGCTTGCCTGACGGTGTCCAGGCCGATGCCGTACTTGTTGAGCGTGGTAGGGTTCAACTCGACGCGCACGGCGGGCAGCGAACTGCCCCCGACCGTGACTTCGCCAATGCCCTCCAGTTGCGAAAACTCCTGTGCCAGCACGGTCGAGGCGACGTCGTACATCTGCCCCTGGCTGAGGGTGTCGGAGGTGAGGGCGACGATCATGATCGGCGCATCGGCCGGGTTCACCTTGCGATAGCGCGGGTTGTAGGGCATGCCGGTGGGCAGCATGGTGCGCGAAGCGTTGATCGCCGCCTGCACGTCGCGCGCGGCGCCGTCGATGTCGCGCGACAGGTCGAACTGCAGCGTGATGCGCGTATTGCCCAGCGAACTGGATGAGGTGATCTCGCTGACCCCGGCGATGCGCCCGAGGGCGCGCTCCAGCGGCGTGGCCACGGTGGCCGCCATGGTCTCGGGGCTGGCGCCGGGCAGCGCCGCGGTCACCGAGATGGTCGGGTAGTCCACCTGCGGCAGCGGCGACACCGGCAGCAGCGTGAAGGCGATGGCGCCGGCCAGCGCGATGCCCAGCGTCATCAGCGTGGTCGCCACCGGGCGGGCGATAAAGGGTGCCGAGAAGTTCATGGCGCCTCCACCACCGCGTCTTCAGGAGCCCTGCCGTTCACCTTGGGCACCTTTCTCACGTTGCGTGACAGCCGGTCGAAGGCGAGATAAATGACCGGCGTCGTGAACAGCGTCAGCACCTGCGACACCAGCAGCCCGCCGACCATGGTGATGCCGAGCGGGTGGCGCAGCTCCGAGCCCACGCCGCTGCCGAAGGCCAGCGGCAGCGCCGAGAGCAGCGCCGCCATGGTGGTCATGAGGATGGGGCGCAACCGCAGCAGGCAGGCCTGCCGGATGGCTTCGCGCGGCGACTTGCCTTCGCGGCGCTCGGCATCCAATGCGAAGTCGATCATCATGATGGCGTTTTTCTTGACGATGCCGATGAGCAGCACGATGCCGATTACCGCGATGATGCTGATATCGAGGCGAAACAGCATCAGCGCCAGCAGCGCGCCCACGCCCGCCGAGGGCAGGGTGGAGAGGATGGTCACCGGGTGGATGTAGCTCTCGTAGAGCACGCCCAGCACGATGTACATGGTGATGATGGCGGCCACGATCAGGAGCAGGGTGTTGTTGAGCGAGGACTGGAAGGCCAGCGCCGCGCCCTGGAAGCGCGTCTGCACGCTGCCTGGCAGGCCGATTTCGGCGGAGGCCACCCGGATGGCCGTCACCGCATCGCCAAGCGAGCTTCCCCTGGCGACGTTGAACGAGATGGTCGAGGAGGGGAACTGCCCGAGGTGGTTGATCTGCAGCAGCGTCGGGCGCTCGCTCACGCGCGCCAGCGCCGACAGGCGCACCTGCTGGCCGGTGAGCGAGGTGACGAACAGGTCTTCGAGCGCGGCGGGGCTTTGCTGCAGGTCGGGACGCGCTTCGAGCACCACGCGGTACTGGTTGGACTGCGTGAAGATGGTGGAGATGAGGCGCTGGCCGTAGGCGTTGTAGAGGGCATTGTCGATGGCCGCCGGCGTGACGCCGAGCCGGCCGGCGGTGCTGCGGTCGATTTCGATGTAGGCCTGCAGGCCCTGGTCCTGCCAGTCGCTCGCCACATCGGCAAGCTGCGGCAGCGCGCGCAGGCGCTCGACCAGCTTCGGCACCCAGATGCCGAGCGAATCCGGATTGGGGTCGGTGATGCTCATCTGGTACTGGGTGCGGCTCACCTGGTTCTCGATGCTGAGGTCCTGAACAGACTGCATGTAGAGCGAAATGCCGGGTACCCCGGCGAGTTTCGGCTGCAGCCGGCGGATCACTTCGGCGGCGCTTTCGCGGCGCTGGTCGAAGGGCTTCAGGTTGATCAGCATGCGGCCGCTGTTGAGGGTGACGTTGGTGCCATCGACGCCGATGAATGACGAAAGGCTCTCCACGGCAGGGTCCTCGAGCACGGCGCGGGCCAGTGCCTGCTGGCGCTCGGCCATGGCCGGGAACGATATCGACTGCGCCGCCTCCGAAATGCCCTGGATGACGCCGGTGTCCTGCACCGGGAAGAAGCCCTTGGGCATGACGATGTACAGCACCACGGTCAGCACCAATGTCGCCACCGCCACCAGCAGGGTGACAGCCTGGCGGTCGAGCACCCAGTCGAGCATCACGGCGTAGCGGCGCACGATGCCATCGAACAGCGCCCCGCTGTGGCGATAGAAGCGCCCCTGTTGGGCTTGCGGGGTGTGCCGCAACAGGCGCGCGCACATCATCGGGGTGAGGGTCAAGGACACCACCGCCGAAATCAGGATGGCGACGGCCAGCGTCACCGCAAATTCGCGGAACAACCGCCCCACCACGTCGCCCATGAACAACAGCGGTATCAGCACCGCGATCAGTGAGAAGGTCAGCGAGATGATGGTGAAGCCGATCTGCTTCGAGCCTTTCAGCGCTGCCGCCATCGGCGTCTCGCCCTCCTCGATATAGCGTGAAATGTTCTCGATCATGACGATGGCGTCGTCCACCACGAAGCCCGCGGCGATGGTGAGCGCCATCAACGTGAGGTTATTGATGGAAAAGCCGGCGAAATACATGGCCACGAAGGTGCCCACCAGGGACAGCGGCACGGCCACGCTGGGGATGACGGTGGCCGCGGCGCTGCGCAGGAACAGGAAGATCACCATCACAACGAGGGCGACGGCGAGCAGCAGCTCGAACTGGATGTCGTTCACCGAGGCGCGGATGGTGATGGTGCGGTCGGTCAGGAGCTGCACCCGCACCGAGGCCGGCAGCGAGGCCTGCAGCTGCGGCAACAGGCGCTTCACGCTGTCGGCGACTTCGATGACGTTGGCGCCGGGCTGGCGCTGGATGTTCATGATCAACCCGGGCTCGTTGTTGGCCCAGGCGGCAAGGCGGATGTTCTCGGCGCCGTCGATCACCTCGGCCACGTCTGACAGGCTCACCGGCTTGCCGCCCTTGTAGGCAACGATGAGACTGCGGTACTCGTCGGCGGATTTCAGCTGGTCGTTGGCGTCGATGGT
>CAXNGL010000103.1:0-9632 GCA_964201515.1 Burkholderiales bacterium | reverse complement strand
GCATGGTCGGCACCCACGCCGGCGACATGATCGGGGAGATTGCCCTGGCCATCGAGATGGGCGCCGACGCGGTGGATATTGGCAAGACGATTCACCCTCATCCGACGCTGGGCGAGAGCATTGGCATGGCGGCGGAGGTGGCGCATGGCAGCTGCACGGATTTGCCGCCGGTGCGGAAATGAGCTGCAAAGTCCGCTGAAAGCGCTACGATTTCAGTAGCATTCGGTGAAGATTTCACCGGGTCTTCTGGGCTTTTTCGCTGCCGTGATCACCGAAACCCCAATCGGGCAGGGCACTGTTCGTACCTGCGCCTCAGACGTGCGAGAAGGTTTGTTGGATTGACCGCAGGGGGTTGGTACAACTTCACGCTCGAGGCTTTGCTGTTCTTGGTCTTGGTATGTGGCACAACCTCCGCTATGCCTTGCATGATGCTGTTGAATGCGTCTGCCAAATTGTTTCCCGCCCGCATCAAAGAGGTATCTCTACAGATTAGCCAGAATTGTGGTGGGCCGATGTGTATCGTTTCATTTATCACGCACAGCGCAGACACCCAGCACATACTGAACGACGCCAGGTCAGAGTCCTTGCCGCCACACATCGCCCGGCACGCGACCCGCCGAAGTGGGATGACCGTGATGCGCAGATTGGTGGCCGGGTGAAAGTCGACGCAGACCTAAGGCGATTGGTTTCCCAAAATCTGTGCCATATTTAGCCCCATACGGTTTACTTCCCTTCCTGTTTCCTGCCACCTCCAGTGCATCTGTGAAGCACTGGACGGCTTCGACTTCGATGGCACTACCGAACAACTTGACAGTGCCCTAACGCTGATCCCTGATCTTCGGACATGCAAGCCATAAGTGTTAGGTAATGCATTCAATATTCAAATGCTGTTCCCAATTATGGTTATTCCAGCCAAGATGCCGATGTTCGTAGTCCCGAGTCGGAGATTTTGATGGAGCCGATTCGGCACAGCGATGAATTGCATGAGAGCGCGATGGATGGCGTGCTGACTTTGACCTTGAGCCGGCCTGCAGCGCTTAATGCGCTGACCCCCGAGCTCGTCGACTCCCTGGGTTCCGCGCTCGGGCGCGGCTTGGACGATGCAGCGGTTCGGGTCGTGGTGCTGACCGGCGCTGGCCGGGGCTTTTGTGCTGGCGTCGACCTGAAGGCGACCGAGCTACGCAGTGCTGTGCCGCGTGGCAACGTCGCGTTCATTGCAGCGCTCGGAAGTCTGGTGCAGCGGATCGCTTCGTACCCCAAGCCAGTGATCGCCGCGGTAAACGGCATCGCTGTTGCAGGAGGCCTGGAGCTGGTCCTGGCTTGTGATCAGGTGATCGCCGCGCAATCCGCGCGCCTGGGCGACGCGCATGCAAACTACGCGATGTTCCCTGGTGCCGGCGCCACAGTGCGGCTGCCACGCCGTATCGGTCTCGCGAAGGCGAAATACCTTATGTTCAGCGGCGCACTCTGGTCCGCCGACGAGTCGCTCCAGGCTGGCCTGGTGGATCAGGTGGTGCCGGACGAGGAACTGCTGCCTGTGGCTCGGCGGCTCGCCGCGCTTTTCGCCAGCAAGAGCCCTCTGGTAATCGCTCGGATGAAGGAGGCGCTGGGCGATTCGCTGCATCAACCGCCGGAGATCGGCCTGCGTCGCGAGCGTGACCTCAACGAATTGCACGCAATGTCGGCGGATCGTCGGGAGGGACTTGCGGCGTTCCGGGAGAAGCGGGCGCCGCAATTTTCGGGGACTTAACGGAACAAACCTTGATGAATCTGATGAATTCAAAATGTGCAGTTGTCGGCGTCGGCATGACGCCTTTCGGGAAGCAACCGGACCTCACGATCCGCCAATTGGCGGAGTCGGCCGTGGCGCAGGCGCTAGCGGACGCCGGTCTTGGCGCGCAAGATGTCGAGCAGGTCTTCTTTGCCAATGCTGCGGCGGGACTGATCACCGGCCAGGAGATGATCCGCGCGCAGGCGGCCCTTCGTAACACCGGACTGGGTGGGCTGCCGATGACCAACATGGAGAACGCCTGCGCCTCTGGCAGTACCGCGCTGTTTCATGCCTGGTGCGCAGTGGTTAGCGGAATGGTTGATGTAGCCCTTGTCGTGGGCGCGGAGAAGCTGTCCCACCCGGACAAGGCCGTGTCATTTCAGGCGTACGCCCGGGCAGTGGACTTGGAGGAGCCATTGCCTTCGCACGTCGGCGCGGGAGGCGGGTCCATCTTCATGGATATCTATGCGGAGAAGACGCGCAAGTACATGCGCGAGTTTGGTGCCACGCCGGAAGATTTCGCGCAGATCGTCGTCAAGAGCAGGGCCGCGGCGGCGCTGAACCCCCTGGCGCAGTTCAGGGGCCGGCTCACAGTACCGGAAGTGCTCGGCGCTCGCATGGTCAGCGACCCGCTAACCCTGCCGATGTGCTCGCCCATCGGTGATGGCGCAGCTGCGCTGGTGCTGGTATCAGCGGCACGGCTGAAGCGCCTGACGGCGCCGGATCCGGTCTGGATCGCCGGGATGTCGATGGTCTCCGGTCTGGCGCGCCAGGATCTACCGAACTGCGCGCAACGTTGTACGGCAGCCGTCTACGAGCGCTCTAGCATCGGGGCCAAGGACCTGGATGTGGTGGAACTGCACGACGCGTCGGCGCCAGCGGAGCTGATCCACTACGAAAATTTGGGACTATGCGGCAAAGGCGAAGGAGCGTCGCTGCTGCGTAGCGGCGCCACGGCCGTCGGCGGACGCATCTCGGTCAACCCGAGTGGTGGCCTGCTTAGCAGGGGGCATCCGATCGGCGCGACCGGTGTCGCCCAGATCTACGAATTGGTGCTGCAGTTGCGCGGCCGCGCTGGTGGTAGGCAGCGGCCAGGAGCGAAAGTCGCGCTGGCCGAGAACAACGGCGGACCGATCGGCGGGGACTCGGCGGTCGGCGTCGCGACGGTGCTGCATATCTGAGTGGCAGATGAACGACTCTAACCCCAACTCCGCATGCGGTCCGTTGCATGGCTTGAAGATTCTGGATCTTGGCACGATGATTGCCGGCCCCGTGGCCTGCACCTTGTTGGCCGACTTTGGCGCCGAGGTGATCAAGGTCGAAGAACCCCAAGCTGGCGATCCGATGCGACACATAGGCCCGTTCGACGAGGGCGAGAGCCTGTGGTGGAACGTGGAGGCCCGCAACAAGAAGTCGTTGACACTGGATCTGAAGCAGCCGGCGGGGCGCGCTTTGCTACTGCAACTCGTGGCGCAGGCGGACGCTGTGGTGGAGAACTTCCGGCCCGGTGCGATGGCGCGGCTCGGGCTGGCGTACGAGGACCTGAAGCAGGTTAACCCGCGCATCGTACTTTTGAGCATCTCCGGATTCGGGCAGACCGGTCCCTATGCCGAGCGGGCCGGCTACGACCGCGTCGCGCAGGCCTTCGGCGGCCTCCTGCACATCTCCGGCTTTCCAGACCGGCCGCCGGTGCGGCCGGGCGTGTCGATTGCCGACTACCAGACGGCGCTGTTTGGCGCGCTGTCGCTGATGATGGCGTTTCACTACCGGGATGCGCACGGCGGTATCGGTCAGCACATCGACCTGGCGCTCTATGAGTCGGTCTATCGCTTTACCGACGTGCTTACGACCGCCTACGATCGGCTGGGGCTGATCCGGCAGCGCGAAGGGAACCAGGGGCGTGCGGCCGCGCCGGGCGACCATTTCTCGACACGGGACGGCCGCTATATAGTCCTGACAATCTCGCACGACGCGATGTTCCGCAAGCTGTGCGAAGCGATGGGTAAGCCCGAGCTGGCGAACTCGGACCGATATGCTACGCACGAGATGCGATGGCGAAACCTCGATGAGATTAACCGGGTCGTGGCCGACTGGATCTTGTCGCATGACGTGGACGCCCTGAGCCGCACACTGGACGCTTTCGGGCTTGCCTACTCGCTGGCCCTATCGATTGACGCGATATGCGCCGATCCCCACTATGCGGCGCGCGACAACATTCAGACCGTCGAGCATCCGAGCCTGGGGTCGCTTCGTATGCAGGGCGTAGGCCCGAAGTTCTCGGCAACCCCTGCCGGAGCGCTGAGAGCCGCTCCTAGACTCGGCGAGCACAACCGAGACGTCCTGCAGCGACTAGGCGTGGACGAGGCGACGCTGGCGCTGCTGGCGCGCGACGGTGTGATCTCGTTGGTGCCGGCCGCAGGTGACGCGTAGTAGTGCGGCGGCTATCGTCGCGGCCCTGTGCTCCTGTGGCGATGGCGCTGGTCAGCCATGCTGCGCGGCGCTCGTTTGGACGAACGCATGAAGCACAGCTGCCAGCACCGGGCCGGGCTCCGATACGCGCCACACTAGCCCGACGTCACCGGTGTCGTGTGCCAGTGTCAACGGCAGCGAAATCAACTCGCCCTTGGACTGCAGTCGCCGAGCCATCGCGGTCGGCTGCAGCGCCAGTGCCTCGGTGTCGCGCAGCAGCGCGACGTTGACAGCAGGTGAGACCGAAGTCAGCAGCACGGGCGGCAATGCGATTCCGGCTGACGCGAACGAAGCGCTCAGCGCCTCGTGTAGCGGAGTCCCCGTCGGCGGCATCAGCCATTGGAAGCGGGAAACGTCGCGCCAGCCAAGCTGCGTGCAGCCGGCCAACGGATGATGCGGGCCGCAGACAACCCGATAGGAGTCGGCAAAAAGGCGTTGGTGCGGCAGTCCCGAGCCGAGCGCACGCACGTCTAGGCGCGTAACCAGCAGGTCCACCTCGTTGCGCTCAAACTCGACCCATAGACGCGCCACGGTATCTTCCACGAGCGACAGCTCGATACCGGGCGCCTGCTCGCGCAGCCACAGCACCGTGGCGGGTACTAGCGATGCGGTGGCCACCTGTGTAGCGCCCACGCGCAAGCGACCGGAGCTGCCGGACTGGATCGCGGCGACTTCAGCGATCGCGCGCTCTGCATCCTTTAGCACGCGCTCCGCATGCGCCAGCATCGTTGCTGCATACGGCGTGGGCCGCAGTCCTTGGCTGCGCTCGAACAGCCGCACCCCTACGGCCGCCTCGATGTCTGCCAGCCACTGCGAAACCGCCGGCTGGGTGATGTCCAGTTCGGCCGCTGCGGCCGTTAGGCTGCGGTGGCGTGAGATTACCAGCAGTACCTCCAAATGGCGCAGGCGTATTCGCCGATTCCATCTAACCAGGCTGGCGTCAGTCTGATCGTCATACGTACGAGTCATAAGCTTTTGGTAATGCTATCAGTAGTAAATTGAGATTTTCAATTATGCTGATTAGCGCCATGATACCTGGGAGCTAAGGTACTTGCGCGGCTTGGTTAAACGTTAATCGGCAAGCGGCCATGCAGTACACCGAGCCATCCATGTCAAACCCACAGACAAATTTCATTTAAGGACCGCGCATGCCCTCCACGCCCCGCCGACCACCTATTCAACAACCAGCCCGCTCGGTTCGCAGGCGGACGCTCGGGCAACTGCTTGCCACCGTGGCGACTGTGGCTCTTCCGGGCATCCCGCTGCTGCGTACGTCGCCGACGCATGCCCAAGCGGCAGCCGCTGGCGCTTGGCCTAATCGCCAGATCCGATTAGTCGTACCTGGGTCAGCCGGCGGTGGCAGTGACATCATCGCGCGTATGCTCGCCGACAAGATGCGCGTCGAGCTCGGCCAGCCGGTGATCGTTGAGAACCGGCCCGGCGCCGGCGGCAACCTCGGCGCGGATATCGTCGCGCGCCAGCCGCCCGACGGCTACACGATCCTGTCGACCACCGGCGGTCTTGCGATTGCGCCGTCCATCTACAAGAATCTGACGTTTGACCCGGTCAAGGACTTCATACCTGTCACCAAGATGGCCACAGCGCCGCTGCTGGTGCTCGTACGCGCCGACTCACCGCTGCGCACGATTGCCGACCTGGTCGCGCTGGCGAAGAAAGCCCCGAATGCGGTCAGCTTCGGATCATTCGGCAACGGCTCGCCGGCCCACCTGATAGGTGAGGCCATCAACCGAGCAGCCGGCATTAAGATGACACACGTCCCCTACGCGACGACCGCCGGCGCTACCAACGACCTTCAGGGAGGATTGCTGACCACGGCCGTGCTGGATGCCCTTTCGATGACGCCACAGGTGAAGGCCGGCAGGTTCCGCGCCCTCGCATTGAACGGCACGAACCGGCTGCCGACGCTGCCAGAGGTGCCCACCCTGGTGGAGTCCGGCATCCCGTTCGAGTTGGTCGGCTGGCACGCGATGTTCGTGCCGGTCGGAACGCCGCGCGAGATCGTCGAGCGCCTGAATCGGGTGGTCAACCAGATCGTCGCGTTACCCGAGTTGCGCACCCGGATCATCGAGGTCGGATCCTTTCAGGTGCAGCCGCCGACGACGCCCGAGCAATGGGGCGCGCAGTTCCGCGACGAAGTGCAGAAGTGGACCGAGGTCGTGCGCTGGTCCGGTGCTTCCATCAACTGAAAGGGCGCCCCGAATGCGCACGACTTCCATCGCCTCGGAGGGCGCGATCCGCGTTGAACGCGACATCCGTTACGGAGAAGGCGCGATCGGCTTCGGTACCGACCGTCCGGGCATCCGCGCACTTCTGATGGACGCGTATCTGCCGGTTGGCCAGCCGCCGGTAGACGGCTGGCCAACACTGGTGCTGTCGCACGGAGGCGCGTATCACCGCGGCGCTAAGGACTGCGACGAGTTCGAACAGGGTGGCTCACAAAACACGCCAGTACACGAATACTGCGAGCGTTTTGCAGCTCGTGGCTACGCGTGCTTCTCGATCGGATATCGGCTCACGCAGGAGCTGCCGCCGCCGCTGGAGCGGTCGTTCAAGCGAGATCCGCTGTCGGTCCCCCACCGGGAACGCACTGACTGGGTCCGACAGCTGCTCGGCCTTCCGCCGGCCAGCGTCGAGGAGCTGGTGCGCGGCATCGAGGCGGTATGGGCGGACGTTGCCAACGCCTTCCTCTTTATTCACTCGAACTCAGCTCGTTGGCACATCGACAGAGACCGGATGGCTGTCGGCGGCTTCTCCGCCGGTGCAGTGGCCTCGGCCTACTCGGTGTTCGCCTGTGGTGTGCCGGCGGCCGCTGTGATTTGCCTATCGGGCGGGATGAACCAGGAGGACGCCGACTACTACGTGCATGGCGGACGTGGCTTGCCGCCAGTGCTGCTGTTCACCGCCGAGAACGATCTGCCGTCGACGCCCCCCCGGGCGCGCGCGCTGGAGGTTGCCGCGGCGCGGGCTGGTCTCGGTGTGCGCCACTACCGGGTACCGGGTAAGCCGCATTTCTACGGTCGCGCCTCGGAGGTGCAGTTGCAAGGGTCGACGATGCCCGGTGGCGAACTCTGCAGCAATGTCGAGACTGCAATGGAGCAGTTCCTCTTGAAAGCGCTAGCGCCTGCGAATGTGAGCCTAGATCGGCTCGAGTCGTTCGCGCAGGCATGGTCACAGCACGACATCGATGCGCTGATGATCCACATGGCAGACGACTGCGTTTTCCACGCGAGCTCTGGCCCGGATGCGAGCGGCACGCGCTACATCGGACGCGACGCAGTTCGTGCCGGCTTCGTCAAGGCCTGGACCGACTTTCCAGATGCCCGGTGGACCCGAACGCGGCACTTTGTGGTCGGCCGGCGCGGCGTGTCGGAATGGACCTTTGTCGGCACCCGCGCGAGCGACGGCCAGAGAGTGGAAGTGGACGGCTGCGACCTGTTCACATTTCAGGGCGATAAGGTCCGGGTCAAGGACTCTTGGCGCAAACATAGGACGCTGCCGGCGACCGCCGCCTTGCAAGGAGACTTTCAATGATCAATACCTCGTCGCCAGAGCCCAGAATGACATTGAAGGACAGAGTCGTAATCGTCACCGGCTCGGGGCGAGGAATTGGTCGTGACATCGCACGGATGCTCGCGGCTCAGGGTGCAAGGGTCGTTGTCAACGATGCCGGCGTCTCGGCGTCCGGCGAGGGGCACGACGGCGGGCCAGCGGCCCAGGTGGTGGACGAAATCCGCTCCGCCGGCGGTACAGCAGTAGCCAGCACCGACAGCGTCGCTGAGTGGGCATCGGCCAACCGGATCGTCAGCACCGCGCTCGATGCGTTCGGCTCGGTACACGCTGTTGTAAACAACGCGGGCATTCTGCGAGACCGGATATTCCACAACATGTCTATCGACGAATGGAAATCCGTCATCGACGTCCATCTAAACGGCTCGTTCTACATGGCGAGGGCGGTCGCGCCTGTTTTCCGGAGCGAGGCGCGTGGCGCGTTTGTCCACATGACCTCGACGTCGGGCCTGGTTGGCAACTTGGGCCAGGCGAACTACGCTGCCGCGAAGCTCGGCATCGTCGGTCTGTCGAAATCGATCGCACTCGACATGGCACGGTTCAACGTCCGTTCCAACTGCATCTCGCCGTTCGCGTGGAGCCGGCTGATCGGTACTATGCCGTCGGACACGCCCGAGCAGCAGTCACGGATCGCGAGATTCCAAGCAATGGAAACCGGCAAGATCGCACCGCTAGCGGCCTATCTCCTAAGCGACCAGGCGATGAAGGTCAGCGGTCAGATCTTTACCGTCCGGGCCAACGAAATCTTCCTTATGAGCCAGAGTCGGCCAATTCGTTCGGTGCACCGCGCCGAAGGCTGGACACCGGAGTCGATCGCCGCGCACGCGATACCAGCAATGGAGGCAAGTTTCTACCCACTGCAGCGCTCCGCCGATGTGTTCAACTGGGACCCGATATGAAACGGTGGGCCGCTTCGGCTTGCCGCACGTCAATTTTTCTGGCCGCTTGACTAGACACCGTATTTTCTGCTTTGGCACCGGGTCATAACCATTGCTCGCCATGCGGCGCCACTCGCTAGCGCACACCTCATCGGGCGTATTATTGAGCTTGGCTGACCTATCGAATCGATCCAGAACAGTGTGACTTCCACGGCCGCCCTGTCATCGCCGGGCGACCCGGATATGGGGTGCGACATTTCGTGGGTGTCGCTGAGGCCACCGCCGGGGTTTCGCCGAAGGTCCTTAACGAGATTTCGTTTTTGTCTACCGGGCTGTGGCCAAGCATCATGCCCACGGGCTGTGCGACGTGCTCGCCGCACCGCGAGAAGATGAGTAAGCCCCCGAACCAGCCAAGTTTGTCTCGCGATGTGTCGATCGTCGCGATGATGATAATTGCCAGATATGCGATTTATGCATCGCTCTTCCCCTCCTTGCCACTTGACCCGCTTGAAGACTTCATCGCGCTTACCTGTGGCGACGCAACCCAAGGTGCTGTTATGGGACGTTAAACAGCTGATTGCCAACACCGACCCCGAAGTGGCCTGGGTTGGCCTGACGGAAGACCAGGCCAAGGCCCAGGGCATCAAGGTCAAAAAAGGCCTGTTCCCCTGGACGGCCTCGGGCCGTGCCATCGCCAACGGCCGCGGCGAGGGCGTCACCAAGCTGCTGTTTGACGACTCACCCGAAGCCCATGGCCACGGCAAGATTTTGGGGGTTGGCATGGTCGGCACCCACGCCGGCGACATGATCGGGGAGATTGCCCTGGCCATCGAGATGGGCGCCGACGCGGTGGATATTGGCAAGACGATTCACCCTCATCCGACGCTGGGCGAGAGCATTGGCATGGCGGCGGAGGTGGCGCATGG
>CAXNGL010000102.1:0-9646 GCA_964201515.1 Burkholderiales bacterium | reverse complement strand
GTCTGGCCCTGCTCGCGAAGCGAACTGACGAAGGCATTGGCGAGGCGGCTCGACTGGCCCTGTTCGGAATGCAGGCTGGCATTGATCTGGAGGATGCGAAGCATGGTGGTCTCCTTGCGTGATTGCCGTTCTGCACTCGGCGGTGGCGGCAGTTGTCGGGAACACCGGGGCGCCTTGCTCGATTACCGATGTCGTTTCTGCGATGTCGTTTCTGCAATGGCGCCATTGAAACATTGATGAATCCGACTAAAAAGCGCACAATTTCGCCCATATCAATCGAATTAATAGATATATAGGCCCACATGTCATCGCCACGTATCTCGCTCGACCAGTGGAAAGTCCTCGCCGCCGTGGTGGACGCCGGCAGCTACGCGCGCGCCGCCGAGCGCATCCACCGCAGCCAATCCACGCTCACCTACGCCGTGCAGAAGCTGGAACGCACGCTGGGCGTGAAGGTGTTCGAAATCCAGGGCCGCAAGGCCGTGCTCACGCCCACCGGGCAATTGCTCTACCGGCGCGGGCGCGAACTGGTGGAAGAGGCCGCACGGCTGGAGGCTTCCGCGTCCGACCTTGCGCGCGGCTGGGAACCCGAGATCGGCCTTGCCGCGGAAATCATCTTCCCCACCTGGCTGCTGCTGGAGTGCTTCGCCGAATTTGCAAGACAACGCCCGGAGACACGCATCGAACTCATCGAATCGGTGATCGGCGGCACCGAGGAAGCGCTGAACGAGCGGCGCGTGCAGCTCGCCATCACGCCGCGCGTGCCGGCGGGCTTTGCCGGCGATGCGCTGATGGACGTGCGCTTTGTGTGCATGACCGCGCCCTCGCACCCGCTGCACCGGCTCGGCCGCGCGGCAACGCGCGCCGACCTGAAACGCCACCGCCACCTCATCGTGCGCGATTCCTCGGCGCGCAAAGCGGGCGACAACGCGGGGCGCGACGTGGTCACCCCGGGCAGCTGGATCAACGAAAACCGGCTGACGGTTTCCAACAAGGCCACCTCCATCCGCGCAGCAAAAATGGGGCTGGGCTACGCCTGGTACCCGGAAGACATGGTGCGCGAGGAAATCGCCAGCGGCAAACTCAAGCCCGTGCCGCTGCGCGAAGGCGGCGAGCGCTTCGCCACGCTCTACCTCGTGCTCACCGACCCGGATGCGGCGGGCCCTGGCACGCGGCTGCTGGCCGGCATCATTCGTGACGCGGTCAGCCGGCAATGCGCCCTGAGCAAGACGACAGGCGGCGAATCTGCACGCGGAGCGAAAACTCGCGAACCAGCCCCCGCCACGGCAAAATCCAGGCAGCGCAGCCACCGTCGTCAGTAGAATGGCGAAGCCTCGCCACGCGCGACAACAGCGCCGGTGGCTCGGCAACCGCATTGACACTGCAATTCATCCTGAAATCTCCACCGAGGACCCGCCATGACCGCATTCCCGACCCTGCTCAGCCCGCTGCACCGCGGGCGCCTGAAACTGAAGAACCGGGTGATTTTCCCGGCCCACCAGACGCTGTTCTCCGAGGACAGCGTGGTCGGGCCACGCATGCGCGCCTACTACGTCGAGCGGGCCAAGGGCGGCGCCGCGGCTGTGGTGGTCGAAGGCGGCGCCACGCACGACACCACCATCAAGTTCCCCAACTACATCCACGCGCACGATCCGCGCATCGTGAAATCGCTGGACGAACTGGCGGCCGGTCTGCGGCCCTACGGCTGCGTCGGCATCGTGCAGATCGTGCACAGCGGCTCGCGCATGTCCTCGCACGATGCCCGTCGCGCCCTGTGGGCGCCCTCGAACGTCAAGAGCGCCATCTCGCCCGAGTTCCCGCATGCCATGACCCGTGCCGACATCGCCGAACTCATGGCCGGCTACGAGCGCACCGCCGGGCACGTCGGCCAGTCGGCCATCGACGGCATCGAGGTGCACGCCTGCCATGAGTACCTGTTCGGGCAGTTCCTGTCGCCACTGAACAACCTGCGCGAGGATGAATACGGCGGTTCGCTCGAGAACCGCGCGCGCCTGCTGCTCGACGTGCTGAAAATCGTGCGCCGCGCCATTGGCGATGACAAGCTGTTCGGCGTGCGCCTGAACGGTTCCGACCTCACCCCAGGCGGCCTGGACAACGACGACTACGTCAAGGTGGCGAAGATGGTCGAGGCCACCGGCGTGGTGGACTACCTCAGCATCACCGCCGGCACCTCGCGCGACAACAACATGATCGTGCCGCCGATGGACGTGCCCCACGGCGTCTTCGTCGACTATGCCGCGGCCATCCGCAAGGCGGTCAAGCTGCCCGTATTCACGGTGGGCCGCATCAAGACGCCGGAATTCGCCGAGCAGATCCTCGCCAGTGGCAAGGCCGACGCCGTGAACCTCGCCCGCGCGTTGATCGCCGATCCGTTCTGGGTCGAGAAGGCGGCCCGCGCGCCGGCGGAGATCCGCCCCTGCATCGGCTGCAACCAGGGCTGCTTCGGCTATCTCTACACCAACCGGCCCATCACCTGCACGGTCAACCCGGCGGTGGGGCGTGAACTGGAGCTGGGCGCCGGCACCGCAAAGCCTGCCAAGCCCCCCCGGCGCGTGCTCGTGGTCGGGGGCGGACCGGCCGGCATGGAGGCGGCCATCGCGGCGGCAGAGCGCGGCCACACGGTGGTACTCGCCGAAGCAGCGACGCGCCTCGGCGGACAGGTGCGCATCGCCGGTGCCCATCCGTTGCGCCAGGAACTGCTGGAGATCATCGCGCATCAGGCAGGAGAACTGAAACGCCTTGGCGTCGAGGTGCGAACCGGCACGGCGCTGGATGCCGCCGCGGTTCGCGCCGTGGGCGCCGACGTGGTGATCATGGCCACGGGCTCGGTGCCGCCCGAGCGGCCGCTGAAAAGCGATGGTTCCGTGCCGGTACGCTCGCCGGCCGACGTGGTGGAGAGCGCCCTCGCCGACCCGGGGCAATGGCGCGGCCGCAAGGTGACCATTGTCGACAGTGTCGCGCACTTTCAAGCCTATGCGCCGGCCTTCGCGCTCGCCGACGCCGGCGCCGAGGTCGTCATCGTCACGGCGAAGCTCCACGCCGGGTCGCTGCTCGACAACGGCTCCATGACCAACACGCTGCGCCGCCTCGCCGAGAAACGCGTGCGGATCGAAGCGCAGGTCGCCACGGTCGAGATCCGCGCGGGCGCGGTGCAATTGCGCCACATCTTCACTGGCGAAGAGAGCAGCATCGCCAGCGACTGCGTGGTGGCGGCCACCGGCAACATCGCCAACGACCGCCTCGCGCGCGAGCTTGCGGATGCGGCGGGATCGGCGCCCCAGGTCCTGCCCCAGATCCTGGTGGGCGACTGCGAGGCGCCGCGCACCATGCTCGATGGCATTCGCGAAGGCCGCATGGCGGGCCGGGCCGTATGAGGCGCGGTCTAACGGGCAGGCAATGACACTCACCGAGCTGCGCTACATCGTCGCCGTGGCGCGCGAGCGCCATTTCGGACGCGCCGCCGAGGCCTGCTTCGTGTCGCAGCCCACCCTGTCGGTGGCGGTGAAGAAGCTCGAGGACGAACTGGGCGTGGTGCTGTTCGAGCGCGGCACGGGCGAGGCAACGCCCACCGCGATTGGCGAGCGCATCGTCGAGCAGGCCCAGCGCGCCCTCGAACAGGCGGGCGCCATCAAGGACATCGCCAGGCAGGGCAAGGACCCGCTGCAGGGCCCCTTGCGCATCGGCATCATCTACACCATCGCGCCCTACCTGCTGCCGGGGCTGGTGCGCCTCCTGCACCGTCGCGCACCGCAGATGCAGCTGCACCTGCAGGAGAACTACACGCACCGCCTGCGCGAATTGCTGAAGCAGGGCGACATCGACGCCGCCATCCTCGCCCTGCCCTTCGAGGAGCCGGGCTTCGCGCTGCAACCGGTGTACGACGAACCCTTCGTGGTGGCGCTGCCGCGCGATCACGCCTGGGCGAGGCGCAAGTCACTGAAGACTTCCGAGCTCAAGAAGGAGACCATGGTGCTGCTGGGTGAGGGACACTGCTTTCGCGACCAGGTGCTGCGCGCCAGCCCCGGGCTCGACCGCTTTGCCGGCGGCGACGGGCTGCAGAAGACCTTCGAGGGTTCGTCCTTGGAGACCATCCGCCAGATGGTGGCCTCGGGAGTCGGCATCACGGTGCTGCCCGCGACCTCGGTGCCAGCGCGCGTGCCGCGCGACAGCCTGCTCGCCTATGTGCCCTTCTCGGCGCCCGTGCCCGACCGGCGCGTGGTGCTGGTGTACCGCAAGAGTTTTACGCGCAAGGTGGCGATCGAGACGTTGCGCAAAGCGATCATCGACTGCGATTTGCCGGGGGCGGAGAAGCTGGAATTGCCGGTGGAGTGAGGTTGGGTTACTTTGTTTGCGTCACCTGACGGCGAGTTACTTGATCGTCTGGGTTTCGCCTGACGGCGAATTACTTGATCGTCTGGGTTTCGCCTGACGGCGAATTACTTGATCGTCTGGGTTTCGCCTGACGGCGAGTTACTTTTCTTGCTTCGCCAAGAAAAGTAACCAAAAGAAGGCGACCCCGGAGGTGACGGTTTCAGTGCTGCGCACTGAAACTGCCCTGCGATGCTCGTCAGCGCTGGCGGCTGCGGAACTCGGTCGCTGCGCTCCCTCAGACAGTCCTCGCCGAAACCCCAGCGCTGCCTGCGCTTCTCGGCGTCCCCAACGGGGAAGGACAGGCACCCATCCCTCGTGGATAAATACTGCCAATTTTTACTACTAGACCATACTACTCGGATATAAACACCATAAAAACTGACACAGGCGTCTATTCCTTTGGGCTTTTCCGGGGCCCCTGATGCGTCGCCGAGCAGCGGAGCGACGCTTGGGGCAGTCGGCGAGGACTGTCTGAGCGAGCCCGCGCCAGCGGGGGAGCGAGTTCCGCAGCCGCCAAGCGTTGCGAGCAGCGCAGGGCAGTCGCCGCAGGCGACCGATGCATGGGGTGTGCTTTTCTTTGACTACTTTCTTTTGCACAAGCAAAAGAAAGTAGTTCGCCGAAAGGCGAAACCCTCGCCATCAAGTAACTTGCCGTCCAGCGAAATGGCTTTCCCGTCCATCCACGGCCGAGCCGGCCCGCCCCCGGCGTATCATGTCGCGATGCCCAAACGCCACATCATCCTCTTCGCCCACGGCGCCCGCGACCCCGAGTGGGCGCGACCGCTGGAGGCGATGCGCGAACGCGTGGCGGCGCTCGCGCCCGAGTGCACCGTGTCGCTCTCCTTCCTCGAATTCATGACGCCAAGCCTCATCGAAGCCGTGTCGGCATCGGTCGGCCAGGGCGCTGCAAGCGTCACCATCGTGCCGGTGTTCCTCGCCCAGGGCGGACACCTCAAGCGCGACCTGCCGCTCATGGTTACGCAGCTGCGCACCGCGCACCCCGTGCTTGCCATCGACGTGCTGCCGGCGATCGGCGAGCAACCGGCGGTCATCGATGCCATCGCCCAATGCGTGGCCGACGTGACCCGGGTCGCCGGCTCCCGCTGAAACGGCGAGCGTTCACGGTTAACGCGCATGACCCAAAACCCAGCCATCGACACCGCCGAATTCGCCCGCCACCGGCCGGTGCTCTACAAGCTGGCCCTGCTGCAACTGCGCAACAACGAAGAGGCCGAGGACGTGGTGCAGGAGACGCTCGCGGCAGCCCTCCAGGGCGCGGCCGGTTTCCAGGGCAAATCTGCCGTGCGCACCTGGCTGGTGGGCATCCTCAAGCACAAGATCATCGATCACTTCCGCCGCCAGCGCGCGCAGCCGGAAATTGCCCTCGATGGCCTGGGGGACGAGACCTCCACCGGGGACTTCGATGCCCTGTTCGCCGCCGATGGACACTATGCCGAACAGCCCGCGCCATGGGGTAATCCGGACGCCGCACTCACCGAATCGCGTTTCCAGGACGCCTTGCAGCGCTGCCTGGACGGCCTGCCGCCGAACACGGCGCGCGCCTTCGTCATGCGCGAGGTGATGGACATGGACACCGACGATATTTGCAAGGAATTGGCGGTGACCGCGACTAACTGCTGGGTGCTGCTGTACCGCGCCCGGATGAGCCTGCGCCTGTGCCTGGAGGCGGGCTGGTTCGCGGGCGAGCCCGCGAAGGGAAAATCACGATGAGAGTCACCTGCAAGCAAGCCAGCCACCTGATCTGCGCCGATCTCGACGGCCGGCTGCGCTTTAGCCAGCGCCTGGCGCTGCGGTTGCACTTGCTGGCCTGCGCTGCCTGCGTGCGGGTGAAGGCGCAGATGGGCTTCCTGCGCCGGGCCATGACCGCCTACGTGAACCAGGATTCTCACGCCGTCCAGGACAAGCGCGACAGGGGCAAGGCGCCGCCGGAAGCGCACTAGCGCTCGCGACACCGTCTGTAGCAGCGCGACCGAGCCTGCGTAGCAGGGCGCGCGGTCCCTCTAGTCGCACGCACCTGCGGCTTGGCGGCGATTACTTCTTCGCCTGCGCCTCGCGAAAGCCGATGAAGCGCACCATGTCCGCGGCGTCGAAGCGCCCGATGGGCCCGTCGCTGTAGCTCGAGGCAATGATTTTCCCCGCCTGGTCGACGACGAACTCGGAGGGCTGGATGATGCTGCGACGCTCCTCCCACCAGGAACCCAGCGTGTTGGCAATGTCCCGTGTCACGCCATAGCCGATCGGGAACGACAACTCGGCTGCAACCTCAGTCGCCTTGTCCAGCGCATCCACGCTGGCGGCAACCACCGACACGCCCAGGGCATCCAGTTCCGCCTTTGCCTTCTCGAAGCCGACCAACTGCCGGCGGCAATACGGTCACCAATGCCCGCGAAAGAACAGGATCACGCCGTACTTCGATCCCATTCCCGTCGGCAGATCGATGGTCCCGCCACCCACGAGGTCGAGGGTGATGTTCGGGAAGCTGTCGCCGATACCGAGTTTCCTGTTCATTTCGTATTCCCTCCTGGAAGTGAGAGTCAGTTGCCTGTATCAGGCCGTCTTTCCGGCGAGGGTTTGCTCACGCAGGACCATGCGCCACGCAACGACGAACCCTAACACGACGCTGAGCAAACCAGCCGAAAAAAAGATGGCGTGATACCCATAGGCCTCGCCAACCGGCGCCCAGATGACCGGCCCCAATCCCTGCCCGGACATGAAAAAGAACGCACCGACCGACACGCCTGCGCCGCGTGCTTGCGGTGCGAATTCCGTGACCAGCAACTGGATGTTGTTGTGGAACATATAGAAGCCGAAGCCGACGAAGAAGAACAACCCGGCCAGCACGCCCCAATGCAACGGCAGCACGGACGCCATGAACGCGACGCCCACCAGCACCCCGCCCAGGCGCACCATGTTCCAGGGCCCGATGGCGGACAGGATGCGACGCACGAAAAACCCGAATACCGTGCCGCCGACGGCGAAGGCGCCGATCACCAGCCCGGCCGGCGTGGAACCCTCGGCCTGGTGCAAAAGCACCAGGCCGGCAACAAAGGGAATCAGGCCGAGGATCAATATGCCCTCGAGGACCAGACAAGCAAGCACCGGCCATGTGGTCGCCGCACCGAGCACCGAGCGATAGCTGGCGAACGCCCCGGCGAAAGTGAATTTGCGCGGCACGTGACCGGAATCGTCCAGCATGGCGAAGCTCATCAGCGTCACCCCGGCAATGACCGCAGCGGCCAGCGCGAACAGTGTTCTCCACCCGATCAGGTCGACGAGAATGCCGGACACCGCCGCGCCGACGATCTGGCCGCCGATCATGGCAGAGAGAAAGCGGCCGAGCGCCACCTGGCGTTGCTCATACGGGATGCGCTCGCCGATCAAGGCCAGCGACACCGGGTTGACCCCTCCGGTAAATGCACCTCCGAGGATGCGCGCCAGCAGCACGGTGAGGTAGGTTGGCGCCACGGCCATGAGCAAGAGGCTGGTTGCCACCAGGATCAGGGACAACCGGATCACGCGCACCTTGCCCCAGGCATCGCCCGCCGGGCCGAACACCATCTGCATGGCGGCCAGCGGAAAACTGTAGGCCGTGGTCAACAGCACCACGTCGCCCAAGGTGACGTTCAGGTCCGCTGCAAGAACGGGCAGGATCGGGTCGAGCACCCGCCACGATATGGAGGTGGCGAATACGCCGAGGCACACCACCCACAACAGCCGGTTCACGCGCCGGTCCGGACAGTATCGATGATGGGCGTCGAATCAGGCACTGCACGGCTCCACAGGTCATATCACTAACAGTGCTGTCGAAAACGCTTCCCGATCTCAAGCCGGACTGCATTCTCCAGATTGCTGCATAGGGAGGCGTTTTTCGAAAGCCCCTAAAGTCAGGGGGCAAGGGGGCGTGCCCGCCTTTTTCAACAACCTGCTAACGGCACGAAGGTGACAAGAGAACCTCGCGCACCGGACACGCCCAATTACCCTTGCCATGCCCTCCAGTATGGCATGGACCGAATTGCCGCAGCCGGAAAATGGCCTTTCTCTGCCACCAGCAGCGCGCCTGCGCTCATCGGCACTGGGAGTGGGAGTGAGTCATGTGTGCAGGGCTATGTTTCACACATCGCGCAATTCCGCTGCTGCTACATGTCATGATGGCAAAGCCCGCTGCCTCCTGCTCCATAACAGCGCGCATGTCGGCCTCACGATCCGCCGAACCAGTTGTAGCCCTTGTCCTCCCAGCGCCCGCCGGGATAGGTGTTGGTGACCGTCATCGCGACGATGTGCTTGGGGTTCTTGTAGCCGAGCTTGGTTGGCATGCGCAGCTTGATCGGGAAGCCGTATTCCGGCGGCAGCACCTGGTCGGCAAAACGCAGCGTGAGCTGGGTCTGCGGATGCAGCGCCGTGGCCATGTCGATGCTGGTGGTGTAGTCGTCGGCGCAGGTGAAACCGATGTACTTCGCCGAGGTGTCGGCGCCGACGCGCGCGAGGAAATCCGAGAACTTCACCCCGCTCCACTTGCCGATGGCGCTCCAGCCCTCGACGCAGATGTGTTGCGTGATCTGCGTCACCTGCGGCAGGGCGTTCAGTTCGGCCAGCGTCCACGGCTTCTTCTCGCGGACCATGCCCGCGAGCTCCAGCTTCCAGGTTGCACCATCGACGATGCGGATTTCATCGCGGCCGTAGTAGGCATTGAACGGGAACGGCTTGGTGACCGCGCTCTCCGGATATTCCGGCGCCAGCTTCTTCGGGTCGAACATGGCCGCCTGCACGCGATCGTTCCAGCGTGACATCGCAGATAACGCCCGCTCCACCGCATCGCCGTCGGTGGCATCGCACCCGGTCAGCAGCGCCACAGCGCCCAGCGACAGGCCCTGCTTGAGGAACAGGCGGCGCTCGACACGGGCAATCGCGGTCGGCGACACGATGTCAATGAGCCGGTTCGCCACCACCGGCCGCTTCAGCCACGCATTCACGTTCAGTTTCGAGCTCATGCACCCCTCCTGATCTTGCCGGTAATCATGCTGGGGAAGGTCCGCGGCACCAGCGCCACCATCAGCACGTGGACCGCGACGATCAGCACCACCAGCGCCATGGCAAGAAAGTGCGCTATGCGCGCGCCCTGGAAGCCGCCGAACAGCGCAGTGATCTCCTGCAGCTGCACGGGTTTCCAGATTGCCAACCCGGACAGCACCAACACGATGATGGCGAGGATGAGCGCGATATAGGCAGCCTTCTG
>CAXNGL010000101.1:0-9652 GCA_964201515.1 Burkholderiales bacterium | reverse complement strand
CTCTCGTCGTTCCACTGCGGGTCGGGTAGCTGCGAGAACACGCGGCGCAAGCCCTCGCCCCACTGCGTATGGATCATGCTGAAGTAGGCGTCCGATTCGGTAATGCGGCGCTGCAGGCTGAATTTCAACTGGTCGCGCTCGTACATCACCATGTCGATGGGCAGGCCGACCGATACATTGGAGCGCATGGTCGAATCGAAGGACACCAGCACGCACTTGGCTGCCTCCATCAGGGAGGAGTTCGGCTTGATCACGCGATCGATGATGGGGCGCCCGTACTTGGTCTCGCCGATCTGGAAGAACGGCGTCTCTGGCGTGGCCTCGATGAAATTGCCTTCCGAGTAGAGCAGGAACAGCCGCATGCCCTCGCCCCTGACCTGCCCGCCGATGATGAACGAGGCGCTGGAATCGATATTGTTCTGCTGCATGTAGGTGCCGTCGCGTTTCCTTATCTCGCGAAGGCTCTCTCCGAGGAGCGTCGCCACGTCGAACAGCGACTCCGCCGCCCAGATGTTGCCGCGTGGGTCGTCGCGGCGGCTTTGCAGTTCCAGCAGGTTGAGCGCGTTCTGTGTGACCGACAGGTTGCCCGAGGTCATGATGGCGATGCAACGGTCGCCCGGCCTCTCGAAGACTTTCATCTTGCGAAAAGTCGACACGTGATCGACGCCGGCGTTGGTGCGTGAATCGGAGGCAAACACCATGCCCGATTCCAGGAGGATGCCGACGCAATAGGTCATCTACCGGTGTGCCTCGCAAATATGGCCATGACAAATGCAGTGCCAGGGCCCCCGAAGTAGGGGAGCGCGAGGGGAGGTATCCCCTTGCAAAGTCACCAACTCCGTGAAGGCCGAAGCATAGAGGAATCGGCGAATCTGGGCAATGGTCATGCTGGCCCCGATGGCCGCTGGCGAGCGGCCATTCGCCCGGCTTCCTGGGCGGCGTCGGCCGATGCATGTCATCGCAATGTTTCAACTGTAGTCCGGCACCAGGAAATTCTTGTTGATTTCGGCATTGAGCGCTTCGATCTTGTCGAGGAAGTCCATCAGGTACTGGTGCAACCCCAGCTCGAAGATCTGTTGCGGGCGCCCGTAATGCAGCTGCGCGTGGATCTCGCCGGCCAGGCGCTCCGGCTCGCGGCGCTCGGCCGCAGTGTCCTCACCGCACAGGCCCTGCAGGATTTCATAGATGTCGTTCATGCAGGCGTGCAGGCTGCGCGGCACGTCCTGGCGCAGGATCAGCAGCTCGCCGATGCGAAACGGCGTGATCACGTCGCGGTAGATCTTGCGGTAGGACTCGAAGGTGCCCAATGATCGCAGCAACGAGCCCCACTGGTAATAGTCCACCGCGCCGCCCACATCGTGGATGGAGGGCAGCAGCGTGTGGTATTTCACGTCGAGGATGCGCGCCGTGTTGTCGGCGCGCTCGAGAAAAGTGCCCAGGCGAATGAAGCCGAAGGCCTCGTCGCGCAGCATGGTGCCGAAGGTGACGCCGCGAAAAAGATGCGAGCGGTTCTTCACCCAGTCGAAGAAATTGCTGATGCCGCGCGCGTCGATCCCCTTGTAATCGAGCTCGCGCATCTCCAGCCAGGTGGCGTTCAGGCTTTCCCACATCTCCGACGTTGTCGCACCGCGCTGGCCGCGCGCGTTCTCGCGGGCGCTCTGCAGCGAGGAGTAGATGCTGGTCGGGTTGGTCGAGTCGAACACCATGAATTTCATCACCCGCTCGGCGCTCAGCTCGGTGTGCTTGGCGTAGTACTGCTTGGCGAGCCCGGTGATCACCAGCGGCACCGCCCAGGGCTCGGCCCATTTTTCACCGGACTCGATGACGCGGTAGGGCAGTAGCGCGAGGCGATAGGTCACATCGAGCATGCGCGCGGTGTTCTCCGCCCGCTCCATGTGGCGCGACATCCAGAACAGGTCGTTGGCGGTGCGGCTCAGCATGTGGGCGCTCGCGGTGTCCGGTGCATGGTCATGTTTCCAGCACCCAGGTGTCCTTGGTGCCGCCGCCTTGCGAGGAGTTCACCACCAATGAGCCTTCCTTGAGCGCGACGCGCGTGAGGCCGCCGGGCACGACGCGTGTCTCCTTGCCCGACAGCACGAAGGGGCGCAGGTCGACGTGGCGCGGGGCGATGCCGGCGGCGACGAAAGTGGGGCAGGTGGACAGCGCCAGCGTCGGCTGGGCGATGTATTTTTCCGGCTCGGCGATGATGCGGTCGCGAAATTCCGCGCGCTGGCTGGCTGTGGCGGCCGGGCCCACCAGCATTCCGTAGCCTCCCGAACCGTGCACTTCCTTGACCACCAGCTCGGGCAGGTGGTCGAGCACGTAGTGGCGGTCTTCGGGCTTGCGCAATTCCCAGGTGGGCACGTTCTTGAGGATGGGTTCCTCGTCGAGGTAGAACTTGATCATGTCGGGAACATGCACGTACATCGACTTGTCGTCGGCGATGCCGGTGCCCACCGCGTTGGCCAGCGTCACGCGCCCGGCGCGATAGGCGTCCATGAGGCCGGGGACGCCCAGCATGGAGTCGGGTCGGAAGGCGCGCGGATCGAGGAAGTCATCGTCGATGCGCCGGTAGATGACATCGACACGCCTGGGGCCGCGCGTGGTGCGCATGTACACCGCGCTGTCGCGCACGAACAGGTCCTGTCCCTCGACCAGTTCGATGCCCATCTGCTGGGCGAGAAAGGTGTGCTCGAAGTAGGCCGAGTTGAAAGCCCCGGGCGTGAGCAGCGCCACCGTGGGATCGACGACACCGGGCGGTGCGACACCGCGAAGCGTCTCGAGCAGGATGTCGGGATAATGTTCCACCGGCTGGATCTGCTGGCGCGAAAACAGTTCCGGGAACAGCCGCATCATCATCTTGCGGTTCTCCAGCATGTAGGACACCCCGGATGGAACGCGCAGGTTGTCCTCGAGCACATAGAACTCGCCGGGGCCGGTGAACACGATGTCCACGCCGGAGACATGCGCGTAGGTATCGTCTGGCACGTTGAGGCCCTGCATCAGCGGCCGGTACTGGGCGTTGTCGAGCACTTTCTCTGCCGGGATCAGGCCCTGCTTGAGGATGGCCTGGTCGTGATAAATGTCGTGCAGGAAGTGATTGAGCGCCTTCACGCGCTGCACCAACCCGCGCTCGAGCACCTGCCAGTCGGTGGCGGGGATGATGCGCGGGATAATGTCGAACGGGATCAGCCGCTCGCCACCGGACTCCTCGCCGTACACGGCGAAAGTGATGCCCAGGCGGTGGAACATCACCTCCGCCTCTGTACGTTTTTGCGCCAGCCGGTCGGGCGGCATGGCGTTCAGCCAGTCGCAATAGCTCCGGTAATGCGGCAGCACATCACCGCCCGAGCTGTCGAGGCCGCGCATTTCATCGTATATGGTGCTGTTCATCGGCCCGGCTGACCTGCTGCAAGGGTTCGTGACACACTATTTCTCGCGCTTCCATTGACCTGCGACAGGATCCGCCCCGTGCAGGGTTCTTCTTCCGGCTACTAAAGCAACGCCCGTGCCGGAGTCGGACGAATCCCCGCCCCTTCGATGGCGCACGTGCCAGAACACGCATGATAAGCGCTTGGCGGTGGATCATTGTGCACCTCAATCCAGGCATTGGATCCCGCCGGCGCACCTTGGTGGGGCGCGCCGCCGCAGAATGGTGCGGGGAAGCCCCTCGTACCGGCGTGCCGGGGTGTCGAGAGGCGCGTTCTGGCTATACTCAAGGGCATTCCAGTGCTCTGAGAGGCCCGCATGACAGGCGTTCCACGCAAATACGGCGTCAAGTGCATCACCCCCAGCGGCTTTCACCGCATGGCCTACGTGGAATGGGGCGATCCGGCCAATCCCCGGGTGCTGGTGTGCGTGCACGGCATGTCGCGCAGCGGCCGCGACTTCGATGTGCTGGCGCAGGCGCTTTCGCAACACTATCGGGTGGTCTGCCCGGACGTGCCGGGACGCGGCGAATCGGAATGGCTGCGCAATCCCATGGAATACGTCGTGCCGACCTATGTCGCGGACATGGTGACGCTGATCGCGCGGCTGGGCGTCGAGGAGGTGCACTGGGTGGGCACCTCGCTGGGCGGCTTGGTCGGCATGATGCTGGCGTCGCTGCCGGGATCGCCCGTGACGCGCCTGGTGCTCAACGATGTCGGCCCGGTCATCACCGCCGCGTCGCTGGCGCGCATCGGCAGTTACCTGGGCAAGGCGCCCCTGTTTGCGGACTTCAACGCGGCTGAACAATACGTGCGCTTCGTGAGTGCACCCTTCGGGCCGCATACCGACGCGCAGTGGAGAAAGCTCACCGAGAATGTGGTGCGCCGGCAGCCCGACGGCCAGTACCGCATGCACTACGACCCGGCCATCGCCAAGCCATTCGAGGATGCGGCCAAGGCCGGCGGCGGCAAGGACATGGCGTTGTGGATGTATTACGACGCCATCCGCTGCCCGACATTGCTGGTGCGCGGCGCCGACTCCGACCTCCTGACGCACGACACGGCAACCGCCATGGCGCAGCGCGGGCCGAAGGCGAAACTGGTGGAGTTCGCCGGGGTCGGGCATGCCCCCATGTTCATGCAGGAGGACCAGGTGGCGTCGGTAAAAGCGTTCCTGCTTGATCATATTCAGGCTGTATAGGTACGAGCAGACTGATCCAGATCCATATATTGATAATAATTGGTGCTGCCGGCCAGGCGCTTTCGGGACATCAGAACACGCCAAAGGCAATGCCCGCAGCCAGGGTGGCGCCGAGTTCGCGCGCCTGCTCCACCAGCGCCGGCGTGTTGACCTTGCGGGCGATGACCGGCTCGCACACCTTCTTGAGCTTGAGTCCGGAGCAGATGCGGTCGATGTTGAACACGGCACCGGTGCCGTCGTTGCCGGCGCAGACGAACACCGCATAGGGCTTGCCGTCCACCTTGTTCTCGCAGGGGTAGAAGGTGCGGTCGAAGAGGTCCTTCAGCGCGCCCGACATGTAGCCGAAGTTCTCCGGCGTGCCGAACAGGATGGCATCGGCCGCAAGCAGGTCATCGGCGCTGGTGTCGAAGGCGCGTTTCAGCGTGGTTTCGGTTTCCTCGATCGTCCGCGCGCCGGCCAGCGCGGCTTCGGCAAGCTCGGTGGTTCGTGAGCCCTGCGTGTGATAGATGATCAGGAGCTTCTTCACGGTGCGCCGCAGCCTCGAAGCCTCAGTCGACGCATTCGAGCGTGCCGGCCGGGTCCTGCCGGTAGTAGGCCGCCAGTTGCGCGTACAGGCCAGCCCAGTCGCGCGCGAGCACGGCCGAGGCGGTGAAGAACATTTCGCTCATGACGGCGAAGAACTCCGCCGGGTGTTCGGAGGCGTAGGGGTCGACGATGGTCGGCTCGCCCCGGTCCACCTGGGCGGTAAATCGCCGGAAGGCGGCATGCAGTGCCTCCTGCCAGCGGGCGCCATCCATATCCCCGCGCGGCAGTGGAAAGCCCTCGTCGTCGGCGCCGGACATGGCCAGTTTGTGTGCGAACTCATGAATGACCACGTTGTAACCGGAGAAGCTGCCGCTGGAGGCATCGCGCCACGACAGCACCACCGGCCCGCCATCCCAGGCCTCGCCGGACACGCCCTTTTGAAAGCGGTGCACCACGCCGTTCTCGTCCATCTCCTCGTGTTCGATGACGAATTCATCGGGATACACCACGACGCCCACCCAGCCTTCGTAGGCATCCATGCCCAGGTTGAGGATGGGCAGGCAGGCCTGAATCGCGATGGACAGGCAGATGTCGTCATCGATCTCGAGGCCCCCGGCGCCGTGCAATTCCTTTTCGTCGAGGAACAGGATGGCCAGTTCGCGCAGGCGCGATAGTTCATCGGCTGTCAGTCCGCGAAGAAAGCGCAGGCGACCGACCACGCGCAGCCATAGCGCCGCGTCGATCTGCGTCTTGGCGAGGGCGCGCTTGCGGCGCCAGGATTTGAGGAAGGCCATCCCGGCATTATGAGCCCTCCAGCAGCCCGGCCCCTGTGGCGGATTCGTACACCTGGGGGCGAATGGCGCCTACCTAAGGCTTTGGCTCGTCCCCTCCTGCTGCGAGCGGGTTTATTAAAGATCGTTGTTTTCGTGCGGATGGCCCCATCATCCGCGCGAAAACAACGATCCACACCAACGGTTTTTTCGTTCGTGCAGGTTTTGGCAGCGCTGCCGCGGGCCAACCGCGGTTTGATACGGATAAACACCATCCGTATCAAAACGCGGTTTCTGAGTAAGGCAGAGTCGGTTTATTCTTTGTCCCGGATTTCGGCGTTTATTGATTACTCCCAAAAACGTGACAGGCTCGTAAGAGCCACGTTTTTGTCATGAATTATGAAATTGACGATCGGTAAGTGCCATTCCCACACAGCCCAGGAACAACCGACATTCTTCGCCAAATTCGTCAACATTAAAGTCGTAAGAGACGATCGCATTCATTGTTAAACTCCGCTGACGACTGGCGCCAGGTTCGGTTGGTTTTCTGGAGGGAGTAATGGCTGCAATATCCGCGATCAGCGCCTACGTACCGCGCCTGAGACTGTCACGCAAGCTCATGACCGAGGCCAACGCCTGGTTCAACCCAGGGCTGAAGGCCTACGGGAAAGGCGAGCGGGCGATCGCCAATTGGGACGAGGACGTCGTCACCATGGCGGTGGAGGCGGCGCGGCGCGTGCTGGGCAAGACGGCGGGTTCCGGCCCGGGCGCCATCTACCTGGCCAGCACCACGGCGCCGTTCGCCGATCGCCAGAACGCCGGCATCGTGGCCGAAGCCCTGCATATTGCGGGTGCATTGCGCACCATGGACGTGGGCGCCTCGCAGCGCGCGGGCACCACGGCGCTGCTGGCCGCTTTCGATACCGCAACGGCGCGCCAGCAACGGGTGCTGGTGCTCGCCGGCGAGAAGCGCCACAGCCCGGCTGGCAGCGTGCAGGAAATGACCTCGGGCGATGCGGCTGTCGCCGTCCTGGTCGAGGAGGGCGACGGCATCGCCCGCCTGGTGGCGCAGCGCTCGACCGCGGTGGATTTCGTCGATCATTACCGTGCCCAGGGGCGAGAGTTCGACTACGGCTGGGAGGAGCGCTGGATTCGCGAGGAGGGGTACCTTAAGCTCGTTCCGCCGGTGATTGCCGCGGTGCTGGCCGATGCCGGACTGGTTGCTGCCGCGGTCGACCATTTCTGCATGCCCTGCACGCTATCGCGCGTGCCGCAGGCCGTGGCCAAGAAAGCCGGCATCGCCGACGATCGCGTGCGCGGCAACCTGGACGGCGTCTGCGGCGACAGCGGCGCGGCGCATGCGCTGCTGATGCTGGCGCAGGTGCTTGAGGTCGCCAAGCCGGGCGAGCGCATCCTCGTCATTGGCTTCGGCCAGGGCGTCGATGCGCTGTTGTTCGAGGTGGCGCCGGGCATCGACAAGGCGCGGCCCGACAGCGTGGCCTTGTCGCTGGCGGCGCGCAAGGAACTGGCGAGTTACTCGCGTTTCCTGGCCTTCAATGACCTGGTGAAGCTCGAGCGCGGCCTGCGCGCCGAGGCCGACAAGCAGACGCCGCTCACCACGCTGTACCGCAACCGCGACATGGTGCTGGGGTTGATTGGCGGGCGCTGCGAGCGCTGCGGCACCATCCAGTTCCCCAAGGCGGCGATTTGCGTCAATGCGGCCTGCGGGGCGACTGGCACCCAGGTGGATCAGCCGTTCGCGGATTTTCACGGGCGCATCCAGACCTGGTCGGCGGACCAGCTCACTTATTGCCCGGATCCGCCGGCGCATTACGGCATGGTCCAGTTCGCCGAAGGCGGGCGAATGACGGTGGATTTCACCGACGTGGATGTGGGTGCCGTGGACGTCGGCATGCGCATGCGCATGGTGTTCCGTATTAAGGAAGTGGATTCGCAGCGCGGCTTCGTGCGCTATTTTTGGAAAGCGGCGCCGGTTACGACAGCGGCCTGAAAGTTCAGGGAGAAGAAAATGGCAACAGGTATTCGTGACAAGGTGGCAATTCTCGGCATGGGGTGCTCGAAATTCGGCGAGCGCTGGGAGTCGAACGCCGAGGATCTCATGGTCGAGGCCTATACCGAGGCGCTGGCGGACGCGGGCATCGAAACCAAGCAGATCGAAGCGGCCTGGCTGTCCACGGCCTTCGAGGACATCCACGTCGGCAAGTCGGGCGTGCCCCTCGCCATGGCGCTGCGCCTCCCCTACATCCCGGTGACACGGGTGGAAAACTTCTGCGCCAGCGGCTCGGAGGCCTTGCGCGGCGCGACCTATGCGGTGGCCAGCGGCGCCTGCGACATCGCGCTGGCGCTGGGCGTGGAGAAACTCAAGGACACCGGCTACGGCGGGCTGCCGCAACGCAGCCGCGGCGCGCTCAATTCCATGTACTGGGCGAATGTGTCGGCGCCGGGCAACTTTGCGCAGATCGCCTCGGCCTACCGCGCCAAGCACGGCGTGGGCAAGGAAGATCTCAAGCGGGCCATGGCGCACATCTCGGTCAAGAGCCATGACAACGCCAGCCTCAACCCCAAGGCGCACCTGCGCAACAAGGTGACCGAAGACCAGGTGCTCAATGCGCCGATGGTGTCCGAACCGTTGGGGCTGTTCGACTGCTGCGGCGTGTCCGATGGCGCCGCCTGTGCCATCGTCACCACGCCGGAGATTGCCCGCTCGCTGGGAAAGAAGGACCTCATCTCGATCAAGGCCATGCAGCTGTCGGTGTCCAACGGCACCGAGGCGCAGCACAACTCCTGGGACGGCTCGTACTTCATGACCGCGCGCATCGCCGCCACGCGCGCCTACGCGGAGGCCGGCGTGAAGCGCCCGCGCGACGAGATCTCGCTGGTGGAGGCGCACGACTGCTTTTCCATCACCGAGCTGGTCACCATGGAGGACCTGCAGCTGTCGCCGGAAGGCGGGGCGGTGCGCGACGTCATGGACGGGTTCTACGATCGCGATGGCAAGCTGCCCTGCCAGATCGATGGCGGGCTGAAGTGCTTCGGGCATCCCATCGGGGCCTCGGGGCTGCGCATGACCTACGAGTTGTACCTGCAGTTGCAGGGACGCGCCGGCGCGCGTCAGCGCGCCAAGAACCCGGTGCGCGGACTGGTGCATAACCTGGGTGGATTTCCCAACCAGAACGTGTGCTCGATCACCATTCTCGGGCAGCACGGGGCCTGAGCCTTCCGGCTGTCGCGCGGGCGAAGGTGCGGCGGGTCGCGCCCGGCCGTCGCCCGCTCCTGAATTCATCACCAAGCTGAAATTCAACCAGGGGGAAACCATGGCAAAGAAGGAAAAGGCAAACAAGGAAAAGGCAAACAAGGAAAAGGCAAGCAAGGAAAAGGCAAGCAAGGACAAGGCAAGCAAGGACAAGGCAAGCAAGGCTGATGTCGTACGAGCCGCAGCGAAAAAGGCGTCCTCGGGAAAATCGAAGGTCGCAAAGAGCAAGTACAGCGACGTCATCGTCGAGAAAAAGGGCCAGATCGCCTGGATCACGCTCAACCGGCCGGATCGCTACAACGCGGTGGATGCCAACTCCTTTCGCGAACTCAACCTGGCGTTCCGGGAGTGCGGCGAGGACGGCGGCATCGGCGTGGTGGTGCTCACCGGGGCCGGCGACAAGGCGTTTTGCTCGGGTGGCTTCCTCAAGGACCTGGCCAACTTCGACATCGGC
>CAXNGL010000100.1:0-9786 GCA_964201515.1 Burkholderiales bacterium | reverse complement strand
TCGGTCAACGCCTTTTTTTGATACAAATCCGCTGTACGATTGCATCACCAACACGCACCACGCCTATTGATCGATCACAGGAGCACGCCATGTCCCACAACCTTCACAACACCCTGCAGCAATTCAAGTACGCGGGCAAGACCGGGAAGTACTACTCGTTGCCGGCGCTTGGCAAGGCCCTCGGCGTTGACCTGTCGCGCTTACCGGTTTCAATCCGCATCGTTCTCGAATCCGTGCTGCGCAATTGCGACGGCAAGAAAGTCACCGCAGCACACATCCGCCAGGTTGCCGGCTGGAAGCCCAATGCCTCCCGGACCGATGAAATCCCGTTCGTGCTTGCGCGTATCGTGTTGCAGGACTTTACCGGCGTGCCATTGCTGGCTGACCTGGCCGCAATGCGCAACGTTGCCCAAAAGATGGGCAAGGACCCCAAGCGGGTCGAGCCGTTGGTTCCCGTGGACCTCGTGGTCGACCATTCAGTGCAGATCGACTCCTATGGCAAGAAGACCTCACTCGCCGAGAACATGAAGCTCGAATTCGAACGCAACGGCGAGCGCTACCAGTTCATGAAATGGGGCATGCAGGCGTTCGATACCTTCAAGGTGGTGCCGCCCGGCATCGGCATCATCCACCAGGTCAACCTCGAGTACCTTGCCCGCGGCGTGCACAGGAACGCCGACAGTGTTTTCTATCCGGACACGCTGGTCGGCACCGACAGCCACACCACCATGATCAACGGCATCGGCGTGGTGGGCTGGGGAGTGGGCGGCATCGAGGCTGAAGCCGGCATGCTCGGCCAGCCGATGTACTTCCTGACGCCCGACGTGGTCGGCGTGAATCTGAAGGGCAAGCTGCACCCGGCGGTCACTGCGACCGATCTCGTGCTCACGATTACCGAGATGCTGCGCAAGGCCAAGGTGGTTGGCAAGTTCGTCGAGTTTTTCGGCGCCGGCACCGAGAGTCTTACCGTCACCGACCGTGCCACCATTGCCAACATGGCTCCGGAATACGGGGCCACCATGGGCTTTTTCCCGGTCGACGACAAGACTATCGACTACTTCAAGGGCACCGGCCGCACGGAAGACGAAATCGCCGCGCTCGCTGCCTACTTCAAGGCACAGGGGCTGTACGGCGTGCCGAAAACCGGTAGCATCGACTACAGCCAATCGCTGGAACTGGACCTGTCCACCGTCATGCCCTCCCTGGCTGGTCCAAAGCGACCGCAGGATCGCATTGAACTGTCCCAGGTGAAGAGCACGTTTTCCAGCCTGTTCTCCAAGCCGGTTGCCGAGAACGGTTTCGCCAAGAAGCCCGATGATCTCAGCCGTCGCTTCAAGACGCGTGACGGCATCGACATTGGCTCAGGCGACGTCCTGATCGCCGCCATCACCTCGTGCACCAACACCTCGAACCCCGGGGTGCTGCTCGCCGCGGGCCTGCTGGCCAAGAAAGCCGTGGAACTGGGCCTGAAGGTCAAGCCCCATATCAAGACCTCACTCGCGCCGGGATCGCGGGTGGTCACCGAATACCTGACCAAGGCCGGCCTGCTGCCCTACCTTGAAAAACTCGGCTTCTACACCGCCGGCTACGGCTGCACCACCTGCATTGGCAATGCCGGACCGCTTTCCGAGCCGATCGAAGAAGCCATCGTGCAGAATGACCTCGTCTGCAGCGCTGTGCTGTCCGGCAACCGCAACTTCGAGGCACGCATCCACGCCAACATCCGCGCCAACTTCCTTGCCTCGCCTCCTCTGGTCGTGGCCTATGCCATCGCCGGGACGATGCTGCGCGATTTCCGCACTCAGCCGCTGGGAAAGTCCAAGGACGGGCAGGACGTCTACATCGGCCACATCTGGCCGACGCATGACGAAGTTGCCTCGCTGATGAAACTGGCCATGGATGCGAAGACGTTCCGGCGCCTGTACACCGACCTTGGCAAGGACAACGCGCTCTGGCAGAAGGTGCCATCGGCTTCCGGACAGGTTTACAACTGGCCGACCTCGACCTACATCGCTGAGCCGCCCTTCTTCAAGGACTTCAGCATGCAACCGTCGGCGACCATCTCGATACGCAATGCCCGCGCCTTGGGCGTGTTCGGCGACTCTGTGACGACCGACCATATCAGCCCTGCAGGATCCATCAAGGCTACCTCTCCTGCAGGAATTTACCTCCTGGAACACGATGTTTCGAAAGCCGACTTCAACAGCTACGGTGCACGACGTGGCAACCATGACGTCATGATGCGCGGCACCTTCGCCAACGTTCGCATCAAGAATCTCATGCTGCCGCTGAAAGATGGCGCGCGCGTCGAAGGTGGCCTCACCGTCCACCAACCTTCCGGCGAGCAGATGTCGATCTATGACGCAGCAATGCGTTACGTCGACAGCGGCGTGCCGACCATGGTCTTCGGTGGAGAGGAATATGGCACTGGCAGCTCGCGGGACTGGGCCGCCAAGGGCACCCAGCTACTCGGGGTCAAGGCCGTGATCTGCCGCAGTTTTGAGCGCATTCACCGCTCCAATCTCGTGGGCATGGGTGTCCTGCCGCTGCAATTCAAGGGCAGCGACTCGGCGCAATCGCTCGGGATCACCGGAACCGAAGAGTTCGATCTGCTGGGCCTGGAAAACGACATCAGGCCGCAACAGGAAGTGACCCTGGTCATCCGGCGGCCCAATGCCTTCGTGCAAGAGGTCAAGCTGTTGCTGCGGATCGACACACCGATCGAGGTGGATTACTACAAGCACGGCGGGATCATGCCCTATGTACTGCGCGAAATCCTTGGCAAGGCGGCATAGGTAGGGAGGGCTTCGAGAATACCGGTTGGGTTCAGCCACTACGGGAACGCCAGCGAAAACGCCCGTATGACGGGCGTTTTCATTTTTGAACTCCTGTAGCGCAACGATATTCTGAACCCGGCATTGGCCACGCATAGACTCACAGCAGAGCGACGATAACGAAAACCCTGCAGGCCCTACTTACGCTTGGGAGACGGATCCGCCTTCTTGTCGGGAAACAGCTCGGCCCGGTCGCGCAGGATCGCGGCAATGGATGTCTTGGGAACGACATAGGCCCATTTTTCCATTTGCTTGTCGCGGGCCCGCCGTTCCAGGCGCTTCGTGTACTGTTCCTCGAACTCCTTGTCGCGCTTGGCCTTGTCCTCCGCGCTCTCTCCCTTGGTCGCCTCACGAACCTTGGAAGGCTCCCCGGAACTGGATACCGCCAAGTAATAGCGGTCCTCGCCGGCCTTTGCGCCAATCTTGAGAACGTAGGTCACCCCATCGAATGACTGTGCGGTCACGGTCAATGGCTTGTCCAGGCCCGCATCCCCACGCGCAGAATCTGTGACGGCATCGATTAGTGTCACACCATAGAACGCGCTGATTGTGTCCTGCCCCTTTTGCGGATCGGCCTTGTCCGCACTGCCGACGAAATTCATTAAATCGCCTTCTTTCGCCCGATTGAGCGCCCATCGCTGCTTGCCATCGGGGCCGGTTGCAGTGACCGACTTCACGCTGTCAGCACGAATCACATCCTTGTCCAGCCAAAAGGCAGGGCTGGGATCGGCATCCTTGAGCGGATCACCAACGACAGCGATGCTTCCGGCACTCTCACCAACGAGAACGTAACGACCGGCAGGAACATCCGATTCGCCACTGTTTTCCGATTGCTTGGTCAGCGTCTTGCCCAGAAGCAGCCGCCCGAGAACCTTCCCCGAACCATCCTTGAGTTCCATCACGGTACCGGCAGCTTCCGCCTTTGCATCGGATTTCGCCTCGGTCTTTGGGGGAGGTGGTGCGACGGATTTTGCCGCCTCTACCGAAGCTCCGGCCTGCGCTCCTTTGGGTTCAAGCAGCAGCAACCGCGTGCGCTGCGCATCCGCCAACGTTTCTGTCTGGATAACTTTCATGTCGATGAGCTTCAGGAGCAGACTGCTGACCGCATTCTCGTCGGCCGGAAAATCTGCGCGCTCCTTCACCTTCCAGCCCGCGGCGCCTTTGATGACGTGCACCTCCGCGCGCTCACTGCGAACATGGATCTCCGCTACGTCCGCGGCCTTGAGCGCCGGAAGCAACTTCTCGCCAATGCGCGTGTCGTCGCGCTTCCAGGCGGATCGGTCACTCAAGTAGACCCCTGCGCCGGCAGCCACCAGGACCACGAGCGCAATCAGCAGTACGAAGAATTGTTTGCGACTCATAGCTTCACCACCCTTTTGCGCCGAGCCACCGCGAGCAGCAAACCCGCGAGCATCACAATGAGAGGAACGGCGCCGATATTGATCAGCTTGGTCCAGAACTCCAGCGACTCGCTCTCTGCGCGCAGGTCTTTGCGAACTTCCTTGAGTTCCTTGCGCTTTTGCGCGGCAGTCTTGCGGAAATTGTCCACTTCGGCCTGTTGAGCTGCGGTAAGTATGGTCGCGCTTTGTTGTCCCGCCCCCCTCTGCCGCTGCAAGGCCTGCAGCTTCTCGGTGGTCTGCTGCAGCGAGTCTTCCAGCCCCTTGATCTTGCCGATGTAGGCCTGTTGCGCGCGCGCCTCCATCTCGCGAATGACCGTGAATGGGCGGGCTGCAGTTGCGCGGCTGCGGAGCGTGATCAACTTCTCATCACCCGCGAACTGCTCAACTAGGCCCAGCGCGAAGGCGAGGTTGCCGTTGGCGGGCACGACTATGCGCTGCCCGAACACTTGTTGTATCTGAACAGCGGCACCGTCATTGATGAAATCGGTGTCACCAATCAGCACCACTGCATTGTCGGCACTCTCCTTCCGGTGATCCGGGGAAGCTGCCGGCGCCGGCGCTGGCGCCGGGGTCGCTTTGGGCGCCGCTTTGGCAGGGCCTTTGGCATCTTTTGCGTCCGCGCCCTTCGCCTCCTCGGCCGGGCGGCCATCCGGGAACGAGGTCTTGAACTTTCCGGTGAGTTTTATGGCCAGCGGGTATTCGGTGCCCGACGGGGTGAAGCCGCGCAACGCATCGTCGCCGCGCTTGAGCGAGTTGGGCGCATCCACCAGGTTGGCAAAAGCCGAACTGTGGAACAGCACCGTCTGGGTCAGCCCATCGGCCGGCTTGCCGGTAAAAGCGCCGGAAAACGGAATCAGGGCAGATCCTACGCGGCTGGTCGTCACGTCGCCCTTGTTGAACGCATCACCCACCAAAGACAGCACGGTCGGCATGGCGCCGGGACCACCACCAGAAATGTACTTGGTGTCAATGACGACCTTGGTCGCGTCGAACCCGATGCCCCAGCTCTTGAACAGCTTTTCCATGGTCGATGCCGTACCGCCATCTGTAGGCTGGCGTCCGGGTTGAATATCGAAATAGGCGTTCGGGTCGACCATCGCGATCAGCTTCCCTCCGCGCATCACGAACTGGTCGATGGCATACAGCGACCTGTCGTTGAAATTGCGCGGATGCATGACCAGGAGCACCTTGATGTCGTCGTCGATCCTATTGCCGGCGGGATCAACGCGCTTGACACGGAAGTCACGCTCGAGCTCCGACACGAAAACCAGTTTTTCAGACGGGGGAATACCCATTTGGGGTGCGCCACGCGAACCGAATACTGGCAGCGCACTCATGATGCCGACGACCGGCTTCTCCTTCGCCGTTGCCCGGGCGATTGCTTTGGCGATGTCGTATTCGAGCAACTGTTCGCGGTCTGCCGTCAGCGCCGGCAGCGGCAGCCGTCGCTCACCATAACTGACTGCCAGCCCGAGATAGAATTTCTCACCGTTATTGAGCACCTGCCCTTCGACGCCGTCCAGTTGCGCAGAGTCCTCTGCATCCGAATCCGGTTGCGGATCGAACTTTTCTATCGTCAGCTTGCCACCCGAGGCGAGTCGAAACTCGCGCAGCATGTCTTCCACGCGCCGACCATAACCCTTGATCGACAGTGGCAAGTTGCCGTCGCCCTGCGAGTAATAGAAGCGGATCCGGATCGGTCCATCCAGCGTCTCCAGGACCGAGCGGGTGCCTGGCGACAAGGAGTTCAGGCTGCCTTCCGACAAATCCAGACGTTGCTTTACCGAGCCAAGGACAAAGTTGGCGAGCACGAGAATCAACAGCAGCGCCACTACGCCGCCGGCGGAGTACAAGATCGTTTCTAGTCGTTTGGACATGGGAGTCTCCTAGCCCGCGCGATGGTTGCGAATGATCACGCCTGTCGTGAACAAGGCGAATCCGATGACAGACAGGAAGTACAGCAGGTCGCGCGAATCGACCATACCCTTCTGGAATTCATAGAAGTGCGTCAACACCGAAAATCCGGCAATGGCCTCAATCACCGCCGGACTCGCCCAACGCGACAACAGATCGGTCACCGGGGTGAAACCAGCCAGAATGAGCAGCAGGCAAAGCACAACGGCGATGATGAAGCTCACCACCTGATTGCGAGTCAATGCGGAGGTCATGCTGGCAAGCGACAGATAAGCCCCGCCAAGCAGCAGGCAACCAATATAGCCGGTTGCAATGACGCCATTGTCTGGATTACCCAGCCAGTTTACGGTAATGATGAACGGAAACGTCAATGCCAGTGCAATGGCAATGAATATCCAGGATGCCAGGAACTTGCCAAGAATCGCCTGCCAGGTCGTCACCGGCATGGTCAGCAGCAATTCGATGGTTCCCAGGCGGCGCTCCTCCGACCAAAGTCGCATCCCTATGGCAGGCACCAGGAACAGGAACAACCACGGCATGAAGCTGAAGAATGCAATCAGCGATGCTTCACCGCGCAGGAAAAACCCGCCAATGGTGAAGGTAAACACGCCCGACAGGAGCAGGAAGATCACCAGGAAAACATAGGCGACCGGCGACTCGAAGTAGGCCGACAATTCCCGCCGTGCAATGTGGCCGATAATGTTCAATCCGTTCATTGCTGAACCTCCGTTGCGGCGACGCGATGCGCGGCCTGCGATGCGGTTTCCGACCAGGTGATGGAGCGGAATACCTCGTCGAGCTTGCCTTCTTCCGTCCGCAATTGCTCGATCTTCCAGTTTTCGTGAACAGCCAACTCCGCAAGCGCTCCGGCCAGCACCCCGGCACCTGGGGCAGATGCGCCTTCCTTCAAGCTAGGGTAGGCGCGCAGGGACACGCGGTTCAATTCGCTGGACAGGATTTCTGACTTGAGAACCGCCGGCAATCCCGCCAGGCGGGCATTTACCGTTTCGGCACTGGCTCCGGCCAGGGTAATCTCAACTGATCCGGCGCGAGCGGAACGGGCCTTCAGCTCAGTTGGCGTGCCATTGGCGACGATACGGCCCCGGTCGATGATGATGGCACGCGTGCACACCTCCTCTACCTCCTCGAGAATATGCGTCGAGAAAATGATGGCCTTGGATTCACCCATGCGGCGTATCAGCCCGCGCACTTCATGCTTCTGGTTGGGATCAAGTCCGTCCGTGGGTTCGTCCAGGACCAGCACGTCAGGGTCATGGATCAGCGCCTGGGCAAAGCAGGTCCGATGGCGAAAGCCTTTGGACAACGTGTCGATCGTCTGGCCCAGTACGGGCTCCAGAAAACACAACTCAACCGCCCTGGACACTGCGCGCCGCTTGGCGTCCCCTTTCAGGCCCCTCATGTCGGCGGCAAAGCGCAGAAAAGCCACCACCGACATGTCGTCATAGGATGCGGCAGACTCAGGCAGGTATCCAATACGCCGCTTGGCCGGGATTGGATCCTGCAACATGTCAAAACCGCACACACTAACCCTCCCAGCGGAAGGCGGGATGAACCCGGTGAGCATGCGCATCGTCGTCGATTTTCCGGAGCCATTGGGACCGATGAAACCGAGCACCTCGCCACGCCCCACATCAAAAGTCACGTCATCGACAGCCTTCATGGCGCCAAACGACTTCGACAGGTTTTCAACCTTGATCATGAATTCTCCTGTTCAGGCCTTGTGCTTGCCCGGGGGGCACACTGCTACCGCGCACCTATATTGGGTCGCAGTGACACCTTTTCAAGGGCCTTCGATACTTTCTCGTTTTGGGGACCCTACGTCCGCCGCAGGATGCGGGGGATATGCCTCAGAGAAACCTTATGCGGACATCCGTGCAAAAACTGGATTCACGCATCTCCCCATGAATCCGGTCCCTGCGCACGATTCCGTTCACCCGATCCCACTGCAGGGCGATCGAATATACACAATTTCCCGGATACACGCGGGGTTATTGGCGAGAGTACTCACCCTGCTTCGGCATTCCGAGGAGATCGGAAGTAACGCCCTGCCGATTTGGAACCCAGGGCCCTGATAGCGTAACATCGCCCGCTTCACGGCAGGCAGGTCCCTGCCGGGAACCCCATCAGCGCGGCATGGTCGCGCAGCCAAGGAAATCGAATGACGCACGTCGTTACCGAAAACTGCATCAAATGCAAACATACCGATTGCGTTGACGTGTGTCCCGTCGATTGCTTCAGGGAGGGCCCGAATTTCCTGGTCATTGAGCCCGATGAATGCATCGACTGTGCGGTGTGCATTCCGGAGTGTCCGGTCAACGCCATCTTCCCGGAAGAGGATGTTCCGGAGAGCCAGCGCGCGTTTATCGCGATCAATCTGGAACTTTCCCGCAAGTGGCCCACCATCACGGACAAGAAAGACGCCCTTCCCGATTCAGAGAAATGGAAGGACGTTGAGGGCAAGCTACAGTATCTGGAGCGCTAGGACCGCGTCGCGAGTGACAAAGCCGTCTCGGACACAAGCCACGGCGGTGCGCCCGGTAGGATCAGCCCGCGTTCACCGGTAGATACGGTGCACACGCCTTACGCAACGACAAGCCCGCCGACCCACTTCCGACCAGGCACCACAACATGCTCAAACTCGCATTCGGCCTGATCTTTGCCGACCTCTACCACCGCGAAGGCCTGTCCAAGGTTGATACGGCGTTTCAGGATCACTTGGCTGATGCCGATCCCGGGCTGCTGGAGCGCCTGAAGACTGCGCGTGCCGCCAGCGGCGCCCAAGACGCCAAATCGGAGTCAGCGCTGCTGCTGGATCTCGCTCCCCACCTCGATCGATTTGTTGCCGGGCTCTTTGGCATCGACAAGGAAGTCAGCGAGTTGACGCAGTTCCACAACCGCTTGGCACCCCTGTATGAAGTCAAGCGTCGCTTCGTCCAACGACATGCAGCCTCCAAGATCAAGGCGGCAGAAGCTGCAACAATTGACGGCATGGCCATCGAAGCTGAGCTGGGGACCCTGTTCGGGGGCCGATTCGATGAGCTGACCTTTGCCCTGAAGATCACAGAGTGGCAGCAGAACGAATCCGCGCATGCACGCGAACTGGACCTCGCCACGAGCTATGCCGCCTGGGCGTTGCAGTCTCCCGCAGGACGACTACGCGCGCAAGACGGCGTTCTGTTCAAGGCACCTGCCAAGACCGATCCACAGAACCTCCTGCTGCATGCTGAATCCCGAGTCGCGGATGGTGTTCGCAGTTTCACCATCAAGCCCGAACACATTCGTCGACGCAACGGCTTTGCCCTGACCGACGCCGGGACTGACCTGGTGGGAGCGCTGGACCAGGCCAACTATTGCATCTGGTGCCACAAGCAAGGCAAGGACTCCTGCTCCAAGGGGCTGCGTGAAAAAGTCATTGCTGATGCCGGAATTCAATTCAAGAAGAGTGCCTTCGGCGTCAAGCTCGCCGGCTGTCCGCTGGAAGAAAAGATTTCCGAATTCCACATCGCCAAGACCCAGGGGCTGGCCATTGCAGCCTTGGGGATCATTGCCATCGACAACCCGATGGTGGCGGGCACAGGGCACCGGATCTGCAACGATTGCATGAAAGCCTGCATCTA
>CAXNGL010000099.1:0-9787 GCA_964201515.1 Burkholderiales bacterium | reverse complement strand
CACAACGATTTCCGCACCGGGAGAATTCATGTCACACGCATCGGCAGCAACTTTCGACGGCGACGCCCGATGAGCGAAGCTGTAAACCCCGCAGTCGCCCGCAAGGGACCGCTGGCCGGGCTGCGCGTGCTGGATTTCAGCCACGCCGCTGCAGCGCCCTTTGCCACCATGTTCATGGGCGACATGGGCGCCGAAGTCATCAAGATCGAAAAGCCCAAGGGCGGCGACGGTGCGCGCACCATGGGCCTGCCCATGCCCATGCTGGGGCCGAAAGACTCGGAGTATTTCGTCGCGCTCAATCGCAACAAGCAGGGCATCGTCATCGACCTTGCCAAACCCGAGGGCGCTGAACTGGCGAAGAAACTGGCGGCGACGGCCGACATCGTGGTGGAGAATTTCCGCCCCGACGTGATGGATCGCCTCGGCCTCGGCTTCAACGACCTGAAGCAGCTGCGACCCGGCCTCATCTACTGCTCGATCTCGGCCTTCGGGCCAAGCGGGCCATGGTCAGAGCGCCCGGCCAACGACATCATCATGCAAAGCGTGTCCGGGCTGATGGGCATCACCGGCGAAGTGGGCGGCGGCCCGGTGCGCATCGGCGCGCCGATCGCGGATTTTTCCAGCGGGCTGTTCGCGCTCTCCGGCGTGCTGGCTGCGCTGCATGTGCGCGAGCAGCATCCAGAGGGCCAGCATGTCCAGATCGCCATGCTGGATGCGGCGCTCAACATGATGAGCAACTACATCCCGTCGGTGACCACGCTGGGCTACCAGGTGCCGCGACTCGGTCGCGGCCACGCGCAGATCGTGCCCTACCAGGCGTTCCCCTGCTCGGACGGCCAGTACGTGATGGTCGGCGCCTTCACCCGCGGCTTCTGGCAGAACCTGGCCCGTGCGCTCGGGCACGAGGAATGGATCAGCGACGAAAGATTTGCCAGCAATGCGGGGCGGCTCGCCAATCGCGGCCTGCTGTGCGGCATGCTCGAGGACATTTTCAAGGCCAAGCCCTGCAGCCACTGGCTGGGCGTTCTGGAGGCCGCCGATGTGCCCTGCAGCCCGGTGCTGGAACTGCACGATGCGGTCAAGAGCGAGCAGGTGCTGCACAACCAGAGCCTGATGAACATCGGCGAGGCCGGCAAGCAGTACGCCGTGGTGCGCTCGCCGATTCGCGTCGATGCCTGGGAGAGCGCACCGCCCACGCCCGCGCCGACGCTGGGCGAGAACACGGCCAGCGTGCTGGCCAATGTGCTCAAGCTCTCGCCCGAGGACATCGAGGACCTGGCCGCGCGCGACATCGTCCGCCTGCCCCGCTAATTTCAACTGGTCGTTCGCAGCACGCAAGGAGACAGCATGAGCAACACCGCATCGAATCCTGAAGCCAAAAGCCCAAAGCTTCCGCCGCTCCTCAAGGGCATCCGCGTGCTGGACATCGCGCACCAGTACTCTGGCGCCAATGCCGCAGCCATCCTCGCCGACTTCGGCGCCGAAGTCATCAGCATCGAACATCCGGACGGCAGCCCGATCCGCACCATGCTGCCGACCAAGGAGGGCGACTCGGCGTGGTGGAAGGTGGCCCAGCGCAGCAAGAAGAACATCACCCTCGACCTCTCCAAGCCGAAGGGCCGCGAGATCTTCCTCAAGTTCGCCCGCGAGCACGACGTGCTGGTGGAGAACTTCCGCCCGGGCACGCTGGAGAAATGGAAGATCGGCCCGGCCGACCTGGAAGCCGAGGGCATCAGCCTGGCGCTGCTGCGGATCAGCGGCTACGGGCAGACCGGGCCGATGCGCGACAACCCGGGCTTTGGCACCATCGCCGAGGCGATGAGCGGCTTTGCCTACATGAACGGTTTTCCCGACGGCCCGCCCGCCTTTCCCTCCACCACGCTGGGCGACGGCGTCGCCTCCATCTTCGGCGCCGCGGGCGTGCTGGCCGCGCTGGTGGGTCGGCTACGCAGCGGCGGACTGGAGAAAAACCACGGCGTGGAAGTGATCGACGTGGCGCTGTTCGAGGCGCTGTTTCGCATCATCCCGACGCAGGTCTCTGGCTACGACATGGTGGGCAAGGTGCCCAAGCGGCCGGGAAACTACCTCGGCGACCACGGCGTGCTGCGCAATGTCTATCGCACCAAGGACGAGCGCTGGCTGTGTGTCAGCGCCGTGGGGCCGGTGGCGGCACGGCGCATCCTGGTGGCCGCGCGCGCCGACCACCTGCTGCCCGAGATCGACGGCGGCGCCATGCGCGACAAGGACATGAAGAAGGTGCAGGCCTTCCTGTGGCGCTGCAACGAGCACCTCACCCCGTGGGCCGAAGGCAATACCTTCGACAAGCTGGCCGCGGACCTGACCGCCGCGGGCGCCGTGTTCAGTGCCGTGTTCAATATCGAGGATATCGTCAAGGACCCGCAATTCCAGGCGCGCGACGACCTGGTGCGGGCGCAGGACGACCGTTGGGGTTCGGTGCTGATGCAGGGCATCGTGCCCAAGTTCCCCAAGCGCGACCACAAGATCAAGTATGCCGGCCGCGACCGCGGCGCCGACAACAAGGCGGTCTACGCCGAAATGATGGGCTTCACCGAAGCCGACATCGAGGCCTTCAAGCGTGACGGGGTGATGTAGGGGAGCCGATTGCCCCGCGCTAATTAGGGCGGGTGATAATTGCTGACAGATATTCCAAGAGTGCCCGATGCTCGTGGATATATTGAGTAAATACTGACAGCACGATGCGTCAGTCGGGTGGCATTCCCGCTCCGCGGGCGCTGCAGTTAGCAGCGCCGTCGAGTTTACGCAGCAGGCGGCGCGGTCCCGCAGTAAGCAGCGCCGCCGAGCCTGCGTAGCAGGCGGCGCGGTCCCACTACACTGGCGCCACGCGCGCCAGGAAATCCACCGCGGCATTGGCAAACGCGTCATTACGGTCGCCGGCCACCATGTGCCCCGCATCGCTCACGTGCACGTACTCGCTGTGCGGGCACAGCTCGAGGAAGGCCTTGGCGCCTTCCTCGCTCAGCACATCGGACAGGCCGCCGCGCACGAGTAACGTGGGCAGGCGCAGCTTCGTCGAGCACTCGCGCAGGCGCGCTTCGCGCTCCATCACTCGGCGCGTGACGCCGAGCCGCTTCGGATCCCAGTGCCAGACGTACTTGCCGTTGGGTGCGATGCGCACGTTCTTGGCCAGGCCATCGAGGTTGCGCGGCCGCTGGCGCTGCGGCTGGTAATTGGCGATCGCCTCGGCCACCTCCTCCAGCGTGTCGAAGCCCTCCGGCCGCTGCTCCATGAAGGCGCGCACCTTGTCCGCGCCTTCCTTCTCGATGATGGGGCCGATGTCCACCAGCACCAGCGCGTGCGCATCGACATGCCCGCCGCCCACCGCACCCAGGCTCACCGCGCCACCCATCGATGCGCCGATCAATACCGGCGGCCGGCCGCCCAGCGCCTTGATCACGTTCTGCAAGTCACGGATCTGCACATCGTCGCCATACACGCCTTCGGCAGACCAGTCGGAGTCGCCATGACCACGCGCATCGAACGCCGCCACATGGTAGCCGGCGGCGCCCAGCGTTTCGCCGGAGCCCTTCCAGGCGTGCCGCGTCTGGCCACCACCATGCATCAGCAGCACCAGCGGTCCCTTGGGGTCACCCCAGGAGTCACCGGCAATGAAGACGCCGTCCGCGCCCTCCCATCGGTGCATGGGCGCAGTCGTGCCGGGAAGTCGTTGCAGTGCCATGGTCATACCTGTTCAGGAAAGTTGATGTGCGCTCGCGGCACGGGAGCACCCGAGAGTAATGAGCCGCGAGGAATTGGTCAATCCTCGCCTTGCAGCGGCGCTGGATCGCCCGTGATCGATGCCTGCGGCCGGCATCAACGCAGGGGGGGGGCGCGCGGTACCCATGCAAGGCGCGATGGCAATCATTGGCCCAAGCCGGATGATGGGCGGTGTTGAAATGGTTTTCTGTTACGATCCCCGGCACTTCCGCGTGGCACATCCGACTCGGCGCGCGGCATCGAAAGATGGTCTGAACAAGGGGGCACAGCCCCGAATGGCACTTACTTAAGGGTTTTGGCTCGTCCCCTCCTGCTGCGAGCGGGTTGATTGAAGATCGTTGTTTTCGTGCGGATGGCTTCATCATCCGCGCGAAAGCGACGATCCGCACCAACGGATTTTTCGTTGGTGCAGGTTTTTGGCAGCGCTGCCGCGGGCCAACCGCGTTTTGATACGGACAAACACCATCCGTATCAAAACGCGGTTTCTGTATAAAGCACAGCCGGGTTATGCTTTGTCCTGGAGTTCGGCGCTTAAGTAAGTGCCATTCGGCACAGCCCCCTTGCATATCCCCCACTTCAGAGGGACGCCTGGAAATATCGCAGTTCAATTCGACAGTTTTTCAGGGCTTCCTGAAAGGAACTCGCATTCACAGCGCCGCAAACACGGGAGTCACCCGCTGGGCCCTGCTGTTTCCGCTGGCCTGCGTGATCATCCAGGGCGGGCACACCGTCATCTCGAAGATGTCCGCAACGGTGGTCTCGCCCGAGGCCATCTCCTGCTACCGCTGGGCCGTGGCAGTGGCCGTGCTGACACCATTCATGGCGCGCAGTTGCGTGCGCGAATGGCCGGCCATCCGCAGGCATCTCGGTCGCCTCGCCATCCTTTCCTTCATGGGCCTGGTGGTCTATCAGGCGCTGGTCTACGTGGCCGCCCAATCGGCGACCGCGACCAACATCGCCATCATCGGCGCCCTCGCGCCCCTGGTGTCCGTCGGTTGGGCAGCGCTGCTCTTGCGCTATCGGCCAGGTCCGGTGGTGCTGCTCGGTTGCGCGCTGTCGCTGATCGGCATCCTCGAGCTGGTGCACAAGGGCAGTCCGCTGGCGGTGTTCTCGCACGCACCCGACCTGAGCGACAGCCTGGTCCTCGTTGGCGTGGGATTCTATTCGCTGTATGGCGTGCTGGTCCGGCGCTGGAAGCTGCCCATCCCGGCACAGCCCATGTTCTACGCACAGGCGCTGCTCGCCCTGCTGATCACCATCCCCGGCCCGCTGATCGGTACTGCCACGCCGATCACGTCGGCCAACGCCTGGATCGTGCTCGCCGCCGGCGTCGCCGGCTCGGCGGCGGCGCCCTTCCTGTGGATGAAGGCGATGCAGACGGTGGGGCCGGTGACCAGCGGCCTGTTCACCAACCTGAGCCCGCTCATCACCACGGTCATCGCCATTGCCTACCTGGGCGAAGCGCTCGAGGCGTACCACATCATCGGCGCCGCGCTGATCATCGGCGGCGTCATGCTCGCCCAGACGGAGACACTGCGCCAGGCGACGTGATCGCCCGCGGCAACGGCGAAGGGGACCGGCTCAGGGCGAGGGCGCGAGCAAGGCGCATTGCGCCTCGTCCAGCAAACACCATTCGCCTGCTTTCAGGCCCAGATCGTCGAGCGCGAGTCGACCGATCGCCGTGCGCGCGAGCCCATCGCAGTGATGGCCGGCGGCCACCAACATGCGCTTGACCTGGTGGTACTTGCCCTGGTCGAGCACGATCCGCAGCCGGTGCGTATCCAGTTGCTCGCAGGAGAGCGCGGCGAGCATGTCGTGCTCATCGGCCAGCTTCACGCCGGACAGCAGCTGCGCCACGAGTTGCGGCGTCACCGGGTCATGCGTGGTGGCCACATAGGTCTTGGGCACGTGATGCTTGGGCGATGACTGGCGGTGAATGAAGGTGCCGTCATCGGACAACAGCAGCATCCCGGTGGTGTCGTGATCGAGCCGGCCGACCGGCTGGGTGTTGCGCAACAGGAACGGCTCGGGCAGCAGCGACAGCACGCCCGGGTGATGGCTGGGCTTGCGCGAGCACTCGTAGCCGGCCGGCTTGTGCATCGCCAGGTACACATGCTCACGGCAGGCCCACAGCCGGCCATTGACCGACAGTTCCAGCGACTCGGGTTCGAGATAGCCCGAGAATTCGGTGACCATTGCACCCGACAGGTTGACGTTGCCGTCGGCGATCAGCTGCTGGCATGCCTTGCGCGTGCCGAAGCCCTGCGTTTGCAGGAGCTTGTCGAGGGTCATTTTCTTCATTGGGGGCATGGGCACCTGTAGCGGATGAACGTCGGGCATGGCGCGTGTGGATGCGCAGGAGCCCGGGATTCTGGCGATAAAAAAGCAAAGGGGTTAAGCCGAAGCCAACCCCCGGAACCTGGTAGCGGGTTCAGTCTATCGCTAACGAGTCTCCGCTCCAAATTCCCGGTAACGGGGAATTTTCTGCGCAATGGCGGGGAATCGATCGCCGCGATGAGGATCGTCACCGGCATCTCAGGACGCCGCGGGCGCGACCGCGAGCGACTCCTGAGCCGCATGCGACAGACCAGGAACCGGCTCGGGATCGAACCAAGGCCTGACGCAGCATGGCGTTGCCCCAAGAGCACTGTCTGGGTGGGTCGCCCACGGCGTGTCAGCTAAAATGCTGCGATGACAACTCCCATCAACCACCAATCCCTTGAGCCTGACGATCCCATCACCATCAATGAACCACGACTCTGGGTACACAAGGGTTGGACTGCCCGGGTCATCAAGAATGAAAACGACGACGGCTGGGCAGTTGAAATGCTCCTGGCTGGCCAGTCGGAGCCCGCCCTCATTGGCCCCTGGACCATGGGGCGTGACAAAAAGAATCCCAAACCGCTCGACAGCAACGCCTTCAACACCCTGGTGAAAACGGCCTCCGAAGTCGTGCTCCGTCATGAGCAGCACCTGCAGGCCTTGCTGCACAAGACAATTGCCGTGACTGTCGGGAATCAGCAGATCAATATCTCTCTTGACATTGTGCCCGACGAAGACGATCCACACGCGCTGCTGAGCGCTCACGAATCGGACGGCACACCACTGGCAAAGGTCAAGGTCAGGCCGGACTTCAAATTGAATTCAACCAGCGCGCGTGCCTGGATAGAAAGCCGCTTCAGCAAGCCGAAATGAGTGTGATTCGAGTCGTATGGTCGCGGTTCCACAGAACCACTAACCAAGCCAAGCCTTGCTGTACCCATCCCCGTATCAAGACTTGTGCGGGGAAACGCTTTCAGGGTTTTTAGCTTGGCGCCATTCATCGCGCAGCATGGATACCAGGACCTGATCCACCCATTCGCCTCTTCGCCATGCCACCTGGCGAAGCACACCCTCTTCGGAAAACCCGGCGTGCGCATGTACAGCGCGGGAGGCAACATTGGGCGCGTAGAAGTTCGAAACGATTTTTCTCAATCCCAGATCCCGGAATCCACGACTCACCACCGCACGCGTGATCGCCGTCCCCAGGCCCTTGGCCGCCAGAGAATGGTCGCCGATGACAATAAAGAAACGCGCCACGCCGTTGACGGGATCAAAATCCTCCAGCCCGGTCATGCCGGCGAAAAGGCCTTCGCATTCGACGGCGAGCCGGCACCACGCTTCGCCAAGGACGAACGCCTGGGCATGCTGAAAAAGCACCGGTCGCTGGCAGCGGTCCTCGAGCCAGATTGTTACCTCCGGGTCGGCCATGAAGGCGGTGTAGATCGCGACGTCCTCATAGCGGGGAGCGCGCAACGTGAACACGGGCGGAACAGCAATTGAAGTCATGTGGAAAGTCGTTATGCAAAGGTGCGGCGCGATATCCAAGGCGGATGGACTGTCCTGACAATGCACTTAAACTCTACACTGATTGATCGCACGCCGGTGGTGAGCCGAATGCTAGTCGATCGCATCCAGCCGCACACCCAGCGTCGTGTTCTTGATCCCCCGCGCCGCCTCGACAAGGGCATGCAGCCGCCCAGCCGTCGCCCCCGTCAAGGCCGAGACGGAGGCAATACGCTCCGAATCCGCAGTGCCTTCCGCGATCAGCTGCAGCGCCCGATCAATGCGCTCAAACGAAAGCTCCGACCAGATTGTTTCCGCCAAGGCAATTTCGGATGGGTCAAACCGCCGCTGTGCGCCGATCGGCCCCAGATTCACCAGCCAGTAGGCCAGGTCCTCGAGGTCGCTCTGTCCCTGCCAATATCCGGCCGAAGCCGCCTGTGCAATGACTTCCCGCGCGCTGCCCAGTGCCGCTGCGAGTTGGTAGACCTGGGTCTTGTAGAGGTGGGCGATGGGGCCGAGGTGCCATATGCCATCGCCCAGCCGGACGAAGAATCCGCATTCGATTTCGGTGCGATTCGAAGTCCCCAGCGTCAGGTAACCTCGATCGTGATAGGTGGAGTAGATTACGGTGCGCAATGAGTTCTTGGCCCGGCCGATATCCAGAAAAGCGTCGTTGCTGAAGCCCTCCCCGGGGTCGGCCTGCGAAAGTACGTCGATCAGACCGGCAGGCCAGGTGGCCAGCGGCATTTCGACCAGCGGCAATCCGAGTTCCTGCGCCAGGCGCCTGGCGTGGCTCAAGTGGCTCGCCTCCATGTTGGCCTGGACCACGGTGAACAGTTTCACCCTTGCCGGTCCCAGTGCGCGCACCGCGAGGCGCGCGGTGACGTCGGAATCGACTCCTCCGGACAATCCGAGCACGATTTTTTGCGCTGGCGCCACCTGGGTGGAGAGAAATTGCCGAATCCTTTCGATCTCGCCTGACACCTGATCCGGGGACATGTACAGATTCATGACGGCATCTTTGATTTTGGCGCTAGGCGGGGGATGGACACGTCGAGAAGCCTCGCCAAGGCAGGCAACGCGCGCTCTGCTCTCAATACGAGCAACGTGTCGTTGGGGAAAATCGGCACTCCCACTTCGCCAACGGTCACGAAGATGCACGGCGCTCCCCGATCGCGGACGATGGTGAGCAGGGCGCTGGCGGATGAAACGGCCAGTTGCGACCCCACCATCAGCATGGCCGCGCAGCCTCGTGCATCGCTGTCGGCCTGTTGCCATGTCGCCACTCGGATGTTTTCGCCGAAGGCGATGACCGCTGGTTTGAGCAGTCCACCGCACAGGCTGCAGCTCGGCGTTACCTGCGCCCAGGTGTTATCCGCGGGCCATGCCGACTCCTCGTCACAGGCGAGGCATCGCACGCGAAAAATATTGCCGTGGAGTTCCATAACCTGGCGGGTTCCGGCTGCCTGATGCAACCCGTCGACGTTCTGCGTGATTGTCGACGGGACATACGCCGAAGCCTCCAGGGCGGCCAGCGCCAGGTGCCCGGCGTTGGGGGTGACAGCGAGCGCCACGTTGCGAAAGCGGGCACAGGATGTCCAGTACAAAGACCGCGATCCGGCATCGCTAAGATATGCTTCGAACGAATATCGAGCCAGAGGAACTGCAGGATCGAGCAATTGTCCGGAGGTGTAATCGGGAATGCCCGATGCGGTGCTGACTCCGGCTCCGGTCAGGGCCAAAGTGCCGCCCATGTCCCGGCTGGCAGCAATTTGCCGTGCCGCGCGTTGCACACCGGGATCCAGGCACACCAGGCGCTCTTGCCCCAGGATAATTGCCAGCGCACACCAAATGCCGATGAACAGCGGGGCCATCAGTGGTGGTACATGATTCAACATGGGCGTGCCTACCCATAGCAGCCAGAGAGCTCCGGAAATCAGCGCCGCCAGGAACGCGGTTTTCCATCCTGATCGAAATCCTGGAAGGAACACCCCGGACAGCGCAAAAACCGCTGGTGTTACGGTGAAAGCCCAGAAACTCGCGCCCCTTATCGAAAGGGGTTCTCCGAAAACGCTGCCATATAGAGTCGCGGACAGGCCGGCCACGGCAAGGGATGCGGCGGCAGCGCGGGGATGCTTCAGAAAAAACCCGACGGCAATTGCTGCCATGGCGATAACGGGCCCCATTTCAACCAGCGGAACCAGCG
>CAXNGL010000098.1:0-9812 GCA_964201515.1 Burkholderiales bacterium | reverse complement strand
GATGCATTGTCGGTGGCATTGCTTGACGCCCGCGGATTCGATGCCGATGACTTTGCGCGCTCCCACCCGGGAGGCAGCCTCGGTCGCAGGTTGCTCACCCGTGTCAGCGACGTCATGCGGACTGGCGACGCGGTTCCGGCGGTTTCGGACAGCGGGACCCTGCGCGACGCGGTGCTGGAAATGACCAACAAGCGCATGGGCATGACGGCGGTGCTCGATGCCGAGCACCGTATCGTCGGAATTTTCACGGATGGCGACCTGCGCCGCTCCCTCGACCAGCTCGGCGACATCCGCACGCGACCAGTGGTCGAGGTGATGACGCGCGCGCCCCGGACCATCGGGTCGGAGCAACTCGCCGTTGCCGCAGTGGAGATCATGGAACGCCACAAGGTCAATCAGATACTGGTGGCCGGAGAAGACCATCGACTGGTCGGCGCCCTCAACATGCACGACTTGTTTCGCGCCAAGGTCATATGAGCGAACTGGCCCTGCAGCGGGCAAAAGCCGTTCGGCTGATGATCTTCGATGTCGACGGGATCCTCACTGACGGGCGGCTTTATTTCAGCGCGCAGGGCGAAGAATTAAAGGCCTTCAACATCCTCGACGGGCATGGACTGAAAATGCTCCGTGATTCCGGTGTTGAAACGGCCATCCTGACAGCGCGCAAATCCGCAATCGTGGAACGACGCGCGCAGGAACTGGGAATTGCCAACGTACGACAGGGCGTCGCCAACAAACTGGCCGGATTTCTCGAATTGCTGGAGCATTGCAAATGTACCGCCCCTGAAGCCGGTTATGCGGGCGACGACGTGGTCGACTTGCCGGTGCTCACGCGATGCGGTTTTGCAGCATCGGTGCCGAATGCGATGGCGGTCGTGAAAAGCCGGGCCCATCTGGTCACCCGGGCCAATGGCGGACACGGCGCGGTGCGGGAAATGTGCGAATTCATCATGAATGCGCAAGGAACGCTGGACGCGGCGATGGCGCCTTACCTCGAATGAGCCTGCGCATCAACAATCTCCTGCCCCTTTTGCTCGTGCTGTTTCTGGCAGCCTTGACCTTATGGCTCAGGATCGCCGTCGAGCAGGCACCCCCGAAGAAAGCCGCTTCCAACCGCCATGACGCAGACGCCATTGTCGACAACTTCAGGCTGGTGCGGATGAGCAGCGCCGGCACCCCTGCTTACACGATGACTGCGCGCCGGATGCTTCATTACCCGGATACCGATACGACGGTACTGGAGGCGCCGGTGTTCCTCAAACGCGGCACCGATGGGGTGACCATGCAGGTGACCTCCACCAGTGCCGTGATTGCGCCAGATGCCGGCGAGGCCCGCTTCAAGGGCAATGTCCTGCTGCGGCGCGATGCCTATGCAGGCCAACCGGCCCTGCTGGCCAGGACGGAATTCCTGCATCTATTGGCGGACAAGGACCTGGTCCGGACGGATGAGCGGATCACGATTCATGAGGGCAACACGGTTTTTACCGGGGTAGGCATGGAGTTCAATCGTGCCACAAGGCAGTTCCACCTGCTTTCGCAAGTCAAAGGACATTTCGATGCCATCAAGCGCAATTGACCGGTTCTGGCTTGGCTGCGCCTGGGCAGCCATCACGCTGGCAGTGCTCGCAGGCCAGACGGCGCGCGCCGAAAAAGCGGACCGCGACAAACCGGTTAACATCGAGGCGGACCGCATGAACGCGGACGACGCCCGCAAGACCGCGATTTTCGAAGGCAAAGTAGTATTGACCCAGGGCACGATGACGCTTCGCGCGGAACGCATTACCGTCCGCCAGGACCGTGATGGATTCCAGTTCGGCACGGCCGTCGGAAGCCCCGCTTCGTTTCGGCAAAAGCGCGATGGCGCCAACGAACTCATCGAGGCTGAGGCCGAAAGAATCGAATACGACGCCCGCGCCGACAAGGTCGAATTCTTCGACAACGCACGCATGCGCCGCGACGGCGGGGATGACGTTCGTGGCGCCTACATTTCCTATGACTCGAGAACCGAGCAGTTCACCGTGAATTCGAGGCGCGACGCTGCCAAGGCCGGGCCTCAGGACCGGGTGCGGGCCATCATCCAGCCGCGCGGATCGGTCGAAGGCACTGCACCTTTGTCGCGCGGGGCCAATCCGGCTTCCGGCAAATAAGAACCATCGCAGCACGGCTGATGAGCATGACTGAACTGACCGCCTCCCACCTGAAGAAGCGCTTCAAGTCCCGCGAAGTCGTCAAGGATGTTTCCATCAGCGTCACCAGCGGCGAGGTCGTCGGCCTTCTGGGGCCCAATGGGGCGGGAAAGACGACTTGCTTTTACATGATGGTCGGCCTGATCGCCGTCGACGGAGGGCGGATCGACCTGAAGGGCCACGAGATCACCCATATGCCCATGCACAAGCGCGCCAGGCTGGGTTTGTCCTATCTGCCCCAGGAGGCTTCGATCTTCAGGAAGCTGTCCGTGGAAGACAACGTTCGCGCGATCCTTGAATTGCAGGGCCTGGGGGAGGACGAAATCGCCGGGCAATTGGAGCACCTGCTGGAGGAGCTTGGCGTTGCGCACTTGCGCGCGTCGCCTGCCGTGGCGCTGTCGGGTGGCGAGCGCCGCCGGGTGGAAATCGCCCGTGCACTTGCGACCCAACCGGGATTCATCCTGCTGGATGAACCCTTTGCCGGGGTCGATCCGATTGCCGTTCTCGACCTCCAGAACATCATCGGCCTGCTCAAGGCCCGATCCATCGGCGTGCTCATCACCGACCACAACGTCAGGGAAACCCTGGGCATCTGCGACCGGGCATACATCATCAATGAAGGGGCCGTTCTCGCGTCTGGAAAGCCGGATGACATTGTCCATGATGAGAACGTCAAGCGCGTCTATCTTGGCGAGAATTTTCGCCTCTAGCCAAGCCAGCCCGGATCCCCGATATGAAGCAATCACTGCAACTAAAGCTGACCCAGCACCTGACGCTGACGCCACAGTTGCAGCAATCGATACGCCTGCTGCAATTGTCGACCACGGAGCTCAATCAGGAGCTGGAAAAGTTCCTGCTGGAAAATCCACTACTGGAGCGCGAGGACGGCTTTCCCGAACAGGCAACGCCAGCCATGGCGCCGAACAACACACCCGGCGCAACCGAGCAGGAGCACCCCCAACCAGCCGAGGAACAACCCCAGGATGCGGCGGCCAGCGAATCCACGCCACACGAGGAAGACTGGTTCAATGAATCAGGCGCCAACACGCGCACACGCGATGACGGGGACGAAGGCGACTTTTCCCAACCCGCTGCCACATCGCCTACACTGAGGGAACATCTGCTTGGACAGGCCTCCCTGCTGATGCTGGAGGAACGCGATCGCCAACTGGTGAATTTCCTGATCGAGTCACTGGATGAGAACGGCTATCTCACCCAACCACTCGACGAGTTGTGCGCGATGCTGCCCGAGCAATTGTCCATCGAGCCCGAAGAGTTGGACATTGCCCTCAAGCACGTACAGCACCTCGACCCAACCGGCGTGGGTTCCCGTCATCCGGCCGAATGCCTGGAACTGCAACTGGCGGCGCTTCCCCCGGAAACGCCGGGCAGATCGATCGCGCTGGCCATCGTGCACCAGCACCTGCCGCTGCTTGCAGCACGCGATTTTTCCCGCCTCAAGCGCCTGGTCAGCTGTGATGACAATGCCTTGCGCCTCGCGCAGCGGCTGATCCAGTCGCTCAACCCGTGGCCGGGTGCTTCATTTACCCACATGGAGGCGCGCTACATCATCCCCGATGTCACCGTGCGCAAGATCAAGAACGTCTGGACTGCAAGCCTGAACTCCGAAGCAGTCCCCAGGTTGCGTGTCAACCGGCTGTATGCGGACATCCTGCAAAGCCAGCGTGGCGCCTCCGGCGGGCAACTGTCGCAGCAATTGCAGGAAGCACGCTGGCTGGTGAAGAACATCCAGCAGCGATTCGAGACTATCCTGCGGGTTTCCCAAGCCATAATCGACAGGCAACGGCATTTTTTCGAGCACGGAGAGGTGGCCATGCGACCGCTGGTGCTTCGGGAAATTGCCAGTACGGTGGGCCTGCATGAGTCGACCATTTCCCGCGTCACCACGCAAAAATTCATGCTGACCCCCAGGGGAATATTCGAACTCAAGTACTTCTTCGGCAGTCACGTAGCCACTGAAACCGGGGGCGCCTGCTCGGCCACCGCGATACGCGCCTTGATCAAGCAACTGGTGGCGGCGGAAGATTCAAAAAAACCCTTGTCGGACAGCAAAATCGCGCAGATCCTCGGGCAACAGGGTATCGTTGTAGCAAGGCGCACTATCGCGAAGTACCGCGAGTCATTGCACATTTCTCCCGTCAATCTGCGCAAAAGCTTATAGTCGGTTGGAGAGGCGGGTAATCCCGGCGCCCGCATCTTTCCGGATAGTGAAGATCGCCAGGAATGGTGGCACCCTCACCAATTCAGAACAGGAGATCAAGAATGAACCTTCACGTCAGTGGCCATCATGTCACCGTAACCACTTCCATCCGAAACTTCCTCGAAGGCAAGCTCAGTCGAATCGAGAGGCATTTCGAGAAAGTGATCGATGTAAAAGTCATTCTGTCCGTGGAAAAGCACCAGCAGAAGGCCGAGGTCACGGTTCACGTGAGCGGCAAGGACATTCACGTGGAAAGCGTCGATATGGATCTTTATGTCGCAATCGACAGCGTGGTGGACAAACTGGACCGGCGCATCCTCAAGCACAAGGAATCGCTGCGCGCGCACCCGCACAATGCGCTCAAGCACCAGGTGCAGGAGGAATAAGTGTGCCTGGCAATGCGAGGGGACCGCACTTGCAACTGAGCTCCTCGCGCGCCGCTAATTGGAATGGCACTTCCCTAAGCGCCGAAATCCAGGACAGAGAACAAACAGACTCTGCTTTATTCAGAAACCGCGCTTTTTTACGGATGGTGTTTATCCGTATAAAAGCGCGGTTGGCCCGCGGCAGCGCTGCCAAAACCCGCACCAACGAAAAATCCGTTGGTGCGGATCGTTGTTTTCGCGCGGATGATGAAGCCATCCGCACAAAAACAACGATCTTCGATAAACCCCCTTGTAGCAAAGGACGAGCCAAGAAACCTTACGTAAGTGCCATTCCCCCTGAACAGAAATTAAACCCGGGCTTGCGGGTGGCGCGGTAGGGTAAACTGCGGCACTCCCGACGCCAATTCCGGCGCACCCCATTCCCCGCGCCAGGCTCCCGCCAATGAACCGTATTGCCAAACTGCTTCCACCTTCGAACATCATGCTTGATCTCGATGTGACGAGCAAGAAGCGCCTGTTCGAGCAGGCCGGCCTGCTTTTCGAGAACAACCAGGGGGTCGCGCGCAGCACGGTTTTCGACAGCCTGTTCGCACGTGAACGGCTCGGCTCCACCGGCCTGGGTCAGGGCGTCGCCATTCCACACGGGCGCATCAAGGGTCTCAAGGAAGCAGTGGGCGCCTTCGTCAGGCTGTCCAGCGCCGTCGCATTCGACGCACCCGACGGGAAACCCGTCAATCTGGTGTTCGTATTGCTTGTTCCGGAACAGGCAAACGAACAACACCTCCAGATCCTCTCCGAGCTTGCCCAGATGTTCAGCGATCGCGAATTGCGAGGGCAACTTGCCAGCGACGCAGACCTTGCCTCGCTCCACCAGCACATCACTGCCTGGATTCCCCATGCTGCAGATCAGCGTCGCGCGGCTGTATGAAGACAATCGCGAAAAACTAGGCCTCGTCTGGATCGGCGGGCGGCGGAGCGGCGACTCGCTGGTGCGCCGAGACGTGGCAGACGCGCCCGCCCTGGTCGGGCATCTCAACCTCATTCACCCCAATCGCCTGCAAGTGCTCGGCACGCTGGAGGCGCGTCACCTGTCATCATTCGACGACGCGGCGTTGCGGCAGATGCTGGTCACCCTGTTTGCGGCAAATCCCGCGGCGGTCATTCACACCGATGGGGTCCGGCCGGATTTTCGCCTCCTCGCCGCGGCGGAACATGCGGGGGTTGCCGCCTTTGCCACCGACCAGACCAGCGCCACCGTCATCAACAACATGCGGCGCTATCTTGGCAAGGCACTCGCCGACACCACGACGCTGCACGGCGTGTGCATGGACGTGCTGGGCATTGGCGTGCTGATCACCGGCGACTCGGGGGTGGGCAAGAGCGAGCTGGGGTTGGAGTTGATCAGCCGCGGGCATGGCCTGGTTGCCGACGATGCGGTGGATATCGCGCGCATTGCCATGACCACGCTGGAATGCCGCAGCCCGGCCATGCTCAAGGATTTTCTCGAAGTTCGCGGGCTGGGCGTGCTCAATATCCGCACCATTTTTGGCGAAACCGCAGTGCGGCCGAAAATGAACCTGCGACTCATCGTGCAGCTGGAAAAGCCGACGCAGGCGGGTGGCATTGCGCCGACCGAACGCCTGCCCCTGCACGAACTGTCGGAAGACATCCTGGGCATGACCATCCGCAAGGTGGTGATCCCGGTCGCCGCAGGACGCAACCTCGCGGTGTTGCTGGAGGCGGCAGTCCGCAATCACATCCTGCAATTGCGCGGCATCGACTCCACGGCGGAATTCATCGCCCGACAACAGGCGGAAATGCAGAATCAGTCGCCCCCGGCCCCAAGTGCGTCTGGCTGAAAAGTCACGGCGCGTCGACATGCAAGTAGTCCTCATCAGCGGATTGTCCGGCTCCGGCAAGAGCGTCGCGCTCAATGTGCTGGAAGACAACGGCTACTACTGCGTGGACAACCTGCCGGTGAAGCTGCTCGCAGAAACGGTGCAACTGCTGCGCGCAGCCGGCCAGCAGTTGCTGGCCGTGAGCATCGATGCCCGCGGTGGCCAGAGCGTCGCGTCCCTGCCGGCCTATCTTGACGGCCTCAAGGCAAATGGCATTGATGCACGACTGCTGTTCCTCGATTCCAAGAACGATACCCTGATGCGCCGCTACGCCGAGTCGCGGCGACGCCATCCACTGGCGGCCGCAAACCTGACGCTGGAGGAGAGCGTGGCCAGCGAACGTGCCCTGATGGCGCCGATCGCCGAAGTGGGACATCGCATCGACACCAGCGAGTTGCATCCGAATGCGCTGCGCAGCTGGATCAAGGATCTGTTGCAGGCCGATGGCGGGAAGACTTCCGTGCTGTTCGAATCCTTCGGCTACAAGCATGGCGTGCCCCTGGATGCCGACTACGTTTTCGATGTGCGCTGCCTGCCCAATCCGTTTTACGATCCGCGCCTGCGACCGCTGACCGGCCGTGACGCCGAGGTGGTGGCATTTCTGGAAAAAGAGCCGATGGTGGGGCGCATGCTGGCCGACATCGGCACTTTCGTTGACAACTGGCTCCCCGCTTTCCGCGATGACAATCGCGCCTACCTGACCGTGGCCATCGGCTGCACCGGAGGCCAACATCGTTCGGTCTATGTTGCCGACCGGCTCGCGACGCGCTTTTCCACGGCCAGCGGCCACGGGCCCGTGCTGGTCCGGCATCGCCAGCTGACCGCGGCATGACCGTGGCTGTACCTCGTAGCGTCACACTCGCCTTCACCGGGGCATCGGGCATGGGCTACGGCGTGCGATTGCTGGAATGCCTGCTCGCTGCAGGGGTCAGGGTCAACCTGCTGTATTCGCAGGCAGCGCAGATCGTTTCCAAGCAGGAACTCGACCTGGTGCTACCCGCCCGGCCGGCCGATGCGGAGAAATTCTTTGTCGATCGCTACGCTGTGAAAGATGGGCAACTGAAGGTCTACGGCAAGGAAGACTGGTACGCCCCGGTCGCCTCGGGCTCCAACCCCGCCGATGTCATGATTGTCTGCCCCTGCACCATGGGTACCCTGGCAGCGATCGCGGCAGGGCTCGCGGACAACCTCATCGAGCGGGCCGCCGATGTCATGCTCAAGGAGGGGCGTCGGCTCGTCCTTGTGCCGCGTGAAACCCCGCTATCGCAGATCCACCTCGAGAACATGCTGCGGCTGGCCAAGGCAGGTGCCGTCATCCTGCCGGCAAACCCGGGTTTCTACCATCGCCCCGAGCGCGTCGAGGACGTCATCGATTTCATCGTCGCGCGCATTCTCGACCAGGTCCGCGTGGACCATCAGTTGATGGCGCGCTGGGGCAGGCAAGCACGTTTGCAAGGAAGCTGAGTCCATGAGCACCGCATCCCGCATACCGCTGTTTCCATTGAACGCCGTGTTGTTTCCCGATGGCCGGCTGCCGCTGCGCGTGTTCGAGGCGCGTTACATGGACATGACCCGCGATTGCATGCGCCACGCCACGCCCTTCGGCGTGTGCCTGATTCGCGAAGGCCGCGAAGTGGGAAAACCGGCGACGCCGGAGCCGATCGGCTGCCTGGCCAACATCATCGACTGGGACATGCAGCAGCTCGGCATGCTGCACCTGCAGACCCGCGGCGGGCAACGCTTTCACATCATTTCCAGCCAAGCCAGTGCACAGGGACTGCTGTATGCCGAGGTGGAGCTGATCGCGCCGGAGGCGCCTGTTCCGGTGCCCGAGGCGCAGGCGGGCTGCGTCCGGCTGCTGAACATGGTGGTCAACGAACAAGGCGCTGAGGTGTTCCACGCGCCGCACCGCATGCAAGACGCCGACTGGGTGGGCTGCCGATTGGCGGAAATCCTGCCCATTCCCCTGCCGGCAAAACAAAAGCTGCTCGAACTCACCGATAGCCTGGAGCGACTGACGCTGCTGTACAAATTCCTGGAACAAAACGGGTTATTGAAACCTGCCTGAGCGGGCCCCCCAACGGACACGATACAGAACATTTTCTCTGCGAACCGAAGGACAAATCACGTTAATCCGACCGCCCTACCTTCGACGGCCCGGCCCTGCTCAAATCCCGCCGCACGCCTTCGGCGTGTCGGCCAGCTCAAATCCCCCCCGCACGCCTTCGGCGGGTCGGCCCCCTGTGACAAGGGGGTGGGGGTTGCCCCCTTGATAAAGGGGGCCGGCGCGGTAGCGCCGGGGGGATTTCGGGCGTGTCGGGATTTCGGGCTTTGATTTCGACCCTCATCACATCTGCGTAGCAGGCCGCGCGGTTCTACTATCGACGGGCCGGCCGTTCTTTACCAGGCACCACCTTCAAGCCCGCCAGCAGTTTTTTCACCGGCACCGGTACCGCCTCCTTCATCGCATGCTCCGGCGTCATCCACTCCGTTGCCGCGCCATCCGCAACACGATGCCCTGTGCGCACCCGGCACTGCACGGGATGAATATTCAGGGTGAAGTGGGTAAAGGAATGCTTGAGCACCGGCAACGCTTCAACCGTATCGACCCCCACGCCAAACCGCGCCATGCAGATTGACGCAGCGTCCTCGTCGATCGATGTCTCGGGGAACGACCACAGTCCGCCCCAGATTCCCGACGGCGGACGTTTCTCCAGCAGCAACCGGCCATCGGAGAGCAGCAACAGCATGCGCGTGGCGCGAACCGGCACGGCCTTGCGCTGGCGCTTGCCGGGGTAGGCCGCCACATTCTCGGCTGCGCGTGCCTGGCAGGTGTCGCGCAGCGGGCAGCGCGTGCAGGCCGGCGTCCGCGTGCAGATCGTTGCGCCCAGGTCCATCAACCCCTGCGTATAAGGGACGATGTCCCGAACCGGCAGCAAGGCCTCGGCGATGGCCCACAACTGCAGCGCCACTTTACTGTCACCCGGAAACCCGGGGATGGCGAAATGTCGCGCCAGCACGCGTTTGACGTTGCCATCGAGGATGGCCTCGCGCGCACCGTAGGCGAATGCGGCAATGGCGGCTGCCGTCGAGCGCCCCACACCGGGCAAGGACTCCAGCG
>CAXNGL010000097.1:0-9840 GCA_964201515.1 Burkholderiales bacterium | reverse complement strand
CGACCCGGAGTTCCTGCGCCGCGCGGCCTTCGAGTCGCTGCGCATGACCATATCGACACCGGTGCGACAGCGCACGGCGCGCGTCGACGTCACGCTTGCCAGCGGTCGCACCATCAAGGCGGGGCAAGTGGTTTCACTGCATTTCATCCCGGCCAACGCCGACCCCAAGCATTTCGGTGCCCATGGCGAGGAATTCAACCCGCATCGCACCGTCGAGAACACCACCCCCTGGGGACTTGCCTTCGGCGGCGGCGCGCATACCTGCCCGGGACGCCCACTCGTTACAGGAAGCCGCAACCCGACCGGCACCACCGGCGTGGACGGCACCCTGGTCACGCTGGCCCGCCGTTACTACGCAGCGGGGCTGGAACTTGACGCCGAACACCCGCCGGTGCGCGACGCGTCGACGCATTACGCAATGTATTCCAGCATCCCGGTGCGGTTTACCCGGATCTGATCCGCAAACAGCAGTTCACATGCGCAAAGTGAACCGCGCCTGCACGCGTCGCCGGAAGCCGGCCGGTCAGGCGGTCCTGTTAAGCCACCACAGCGTTGCATTCAACACGGTGGCAAACGACACCCACGCCACATAGGGCAGGAACAGCAGGCCGGCCGTCCGGTCGTGCCGCCCAAAGAGGGCCATCGTGACCACGATCGACGCCAGCAGGACGACGATCTCGACCAGCGCGGCACCGATCGCATGCAGCCCGAAGAACACCACCGACCAGCACACGTTGAGCACCAGTTGCACGGCAAATGCCATCAATGCCGGCGCCGCCAGGCGCAGGCCGGCCACGCGCCATACCCGCCACGCCGCCACCGCCATCAACGCGTAGAGGAGGGACCATACTGGCCCGAATATCCAGTTCGGCGGGTTGAACGATGGCTTGACCAGCGTCGGATACCAGGTGCGCACGCTCTCGGCGGTCACCGCGCCGCCGAGGCCCGCCGCCGCGAAGCTCAAGGCCAAAAATATCGCCAGCGCCAGCACCTGGGTGGCGATCGGGATGGTTCGATTGACGGGTGTCATCATCACCTTCGCAGTCTGCAGCATATCGGGCGCAATGGCGAATCGCAGAATACACATGCGCATGGCGCAGGATGTTCTCTCCGCGCTCGCGGCCGAACTGGCGTTCAATCAGAGGATTTCGGATAAAGTTCGACCCGGAAGTCATTCCAGGACCAACACAGGAGAGACGCAATGAAGCGATTGCTGATGGGGATGGTGTTCGCGGTTTCAGGCTTGGTCGTGGCGCCGCCGATGTTGCTGGCGCAGACGTTTCCCACCAAGCCCATCCGCATCATCATCCCGTTCACGCCGGGCGGCGGGGCCGATGCGTCCGGACGCCTGGTGGCGAGGGTGCTTGCGCCGCGCTTCAACCAGCCCATCGTGGTCGAGAACCGCCCCGGGGCCAACGGCGCCATCGGCACCGACGCGGTGGTCAAGGCCGCGCCCGATGGCCACACGCTGGTAGTGGTCAGCAACGGCTTTCCGATCAGCGCCGCCACCGAAAAGAACCTGCCCTACGACCCGCGCAAGGACCTTACGCCGGTGCTGATCTACGGCGAGCAGGCGCTGGTGCTGGTGATCAATCCCAAGGTGCCGGCCAACAATGCCCAGGAGTTCATGCAACTCGCGCGCTCGAAGCCCGGCACTTTGACATTCGCCGGCTCCGACCCCTCGACCATTCTCGCCACCGACATGCTGAGAAAGGGGATGAAGGCCGACATCGTCACCGTCCCCTACAAGGGAGCGGGACAAGCACTGATCGACGTCATCGGCGGCCAGATCACCGGCGTGCTGACGAGCTTCGGCTCCACCATATCGCACATCAAATCGGGCAACGTGCGCGCGCTCGCCGTGACCACCACGACACGCTCACCCGTTGCCCCGGACATCCCCACGCTCAGCGAGACCATCTCTCCCGGCTACGACTTCGCCTCCTGGTACGTGCTTCTCGCCCACGGCCAGACACCGCGCGAGACCATGCTTGTCCTCAACCGCGAACTGGTGACGGCATTGCAGGCACAGGAAGCCAAAGACCAGTTCATGACGCTCGGCCTGTCGGTGAACCACGACCCCCTCGACCGCGCGCGCGACCGGCTCGCGAGAGAATTTACCAAGTGGGAAGCGGTGGCCAAGGCGGCAGGGATGTCGGCGCAGTAGCAATATTGATCCCAGATTCATGACCCCCCATTTCAGAAACGCACACCAAGGCGCTTCAATGAAAACTCAACGCACCTCGATCACATGCCAGGGTGAGCAACACGCTCTGGCATAATCCCCGCGGTTGTATTGCTGACGCGCCCCACGCGGCGACCTTGCAGTCGCAGATTGGCACTTGACTTGCAACGCCCCATCCGGAGGATCCATGAAATTCGGCACCAACGCCTACATGTTCACCAACTACGGCCCCAAGGTGCCGGAGCTGGTCAAGTTTTTCCAGGCCGCTGATACGCTGGGCTACAACCATGTGCGCTACCTCGACCATGTGATCGGCATCGTTGCCGAAAAACATGGCGGCATCGCGCAGACGCCCTACACCGCCAAGAGCTACATTCACGAGGTGTTCACGCTGTTCGCCTATATCGCCGCGCTGACCAAGCGCGTGGAGCTGGTGACGGGCGTGCTGGTGCTGACGCAACGCGAAACCTGCCTGGTGGCCAAGCAGGCAGCGGAGATCGACATCCTGTCCGGTGGCCGCCTGCGCCTGGGCGTGGGGGTGGGCTACAACCCGGTCGAATTCGAGGCGCTCAACGCCGAGTTCAAGACCCGCGGCAAGCGCTTCGAGGAGCAGATCGCCGTGCTGCGCGCCTTCTGGACGCAGGAGGAAGTCAGCTACAAGGGCCAGTGGCACAGCATTCGCGATGCCAGCCTCTCGCCATCGCTCGGCCACACCATCCCGTTGTGGTTCGGCCTGGGCCGGCGCATCGCACCGTATCCGCCGGACGCGGTGCTCAATCGCATCGGGCGCCTGGCCGATGGCTGGATGCCGCTGTTCCAGCCCGGCCCCGAAGGCGAGGTGTGCAAGCAGAAAGTGCACGCCGCGGCGCGCGCCGCCGGCCGCGACCCCGCCAAGCTCGGCATGGAGATGACGCTGATGGTGGACCCCAAGAACATGGGCAAGACGCTCGACGACGCGAGGCGCTATCAGGACTTCGGTGCCACGCACGCCATGCTGCGCTGGGACAGCGTGTCGGCGGAGGACGACATCGACATGCTCAAGCGTGTCGCTGACGGCGTAATCGCCAAGTTCAAATAATGGTGCGGCGTCACGGCGTCTTGGTGATGCACATGAACAGCGAGCGAAGAAAGGAAGCCTGCCGATGACCGGGCGTGTTGCGGGCAAGGTCGTGCTGATCTCGGGTGGCGCCCAGGGCATGGGCGCGTCACACGCGCGCATGCTGGCGCGCGAAGGCGCGCATGTGGCCATCGGCGACCTGAAGCACGAGCAGGGACGGGAACTGGCGCGGGCCATTGGTGCAGAAGGAGGCCGCGCCATCTACGTGCCGCTCGATGTTACTGTCGAGACCGACTGGCAGAGCGCCTACAACACCACCATGCTTGCCTTCGGCCGGCTCGACGTGCTGGTCAACAACGCCGGCATCGCGCCTCAGCACGGGCCGCTCGACCAATTGCCGCTGGAGAAATGGAACCTCGTGCTGGGCATCAACCTCACCGGTGCCTTCCTCGGCATCAAGCACGCCGTCCCGCACATGCGCCATGGCGGTGGCGGCTCCATCATCAACATCTGCTCTTCCGCCGCCCTCGTGGGCTATGCCGGCGTGCCCGCCTACACGGCAAGCAAGGGTGCGCTGCGCGCCCTCACCAAACAGGTGGCGAATGAATACGCCGGAGACCTGATCCGCGCCAATGCCATTTTCCCCGGCCTCATCGCCACGCCGATGAACGACGGCTCCACACCGGAGCGCATGAAAATGCTCGCGGACAAGGTGCCGCTTGGCAAGCGCCGCGGCCGCCCCGAGGAAGTGTCGCAGTGCGTGCTGCACCTGGCCTCGGACGAATCGTCCTTCACTACCGGTGGCGAGTTCGTCATCGACGGCGGTTTTACGTCGCAGTAAGGGCACCGGCGATGTTGCCGCCAAGGTTGCCTGCAGGCGGCGAACGATAGGCAATTCAATCCTGCCTCTTTTCGAACGCCAGGTCGATGGCAGTGGTTTGCAGCTCGATTGGCGCCGCCGAGCATCGTGCCTAGAGAATATCGCGCCTGCGCCCGGCCGATTGCAATGCGGACCAGGTCGTAATGGCGTGAATTCTGAGCAACCTGAGTCTCGCACTGCGTTACGCGATGTCCGCAACCGGTTGATTGCTTTTGAAGATATTGTCCACTGAATTTCTGGTATCACATACAATACCAAAATGGCAAAATCGCTTATCGTCATCGACACCAATGTATTCGTTTCTGCACTGCGTTCTCGCCACGGCGCCTCATTCAAGCTGTTGTCCATGCTGGGCGAGAACGCGTTCGACATCTGCGTATCGGTGCCGCTCGCGCTCGAATACGAGACTCTGGCCAAACGACAGGCGCGCGCCCTGGGCCTTGACGCGGCGACTATCGACGACATCCTCGATTACGTCTGCCATGTGGCGCTCCGGCGCGAAATCTTCTTCCTGTGGCGGCCGTTTCTCAAAGACCCCAAGGACGATCTGGTGCTGGAACTGGCGGTGGAATCGGAAAGTGAATTCATCATCAGCTACAACAAACGCGATTTCGTTGGCATCGGGAAGTTTGGCATCAAGGTACTTACACCGAAAGAGTTTCTGCAAAAACTTGGAGAAATCAAATGAGCACCATCAGCCTGCGTTTGCCTGAATCCCTGCACAAGCAAGCACGTGAACTGGCGAAGAAGGAAAACATCTCCATCAACCAGTTCATAGCCACGGCGGTGGCGGAGAAGATGTCGGCGCTGCTGACGGGCGAATACCTGGAGAAACGGGCCGCGCGCGGCAACAGCGCACGCTTCAAGAAGGCGCTTGCGCGAGTTTCCGACCGCGAAGCCGAGGACCGCGACCGACTCTGAGAACGATAGGCAACGCCGACCAAGTCGTAATGGCGTGAATTCTGAGCAACCTGAGTCTCGCACTGCGTTACGCGATGTCCGCAACCAGGTGATCAAGGTGATCACATGGTCCACAAAGCCCACGAACAACCACCATGCTTCGCCAAATCCGTCAATTGATGCCTACCGTGGCCGTCAGTCGGAGTTGACGAGTTGATCAAGGCGCTCGGTCGCCTCCAGGAACTCGTTGAGCATGTCGTGAACGACTTGGCGGACCGTATTCTCCGACTTCATTTGCCCCACCACCATCCCGACCGGGTAGTACTTCCATTCCTTGAGCTTGCCGCGCTCCACGCGCATGTGCGGTTCGGCCATGATCATGGTCTGGTAGGGCATGGGGGCGAAAGCCGGCGCATCGGGCCGCGTCCAGGAATCGGAGAGCTTGCTGCGCAGCAGGCGCGCCGGTTTGCCCGAACGCATGCGTGTCTGCACCGTGTCTTCGGGACCTGCGGCGTAGAAACGCTCCTTCACATCCGGCGTCACCTCGCTTTCCTTGGTGCCGAGCCAGATCGATCCGCACCAGATGCCTTGCGCACCCATCGCCATGGCCGCTGCCATCTGCCGCCCGTTGCCGATGCCCCCCGCCGCCAGCACCGGCAGCGGTGCCACCGCGTCGACCACATCCGGCCACAGGATCATCGAGGTGATGGTGCCGGTATGCCCGCCTGCCTCCGAGCCCTGCGCCACCACGAAATCGACGCCAGCCGCCTTGTGCCGCCGCGCATGCTCGGCCTTGCCGGCGAGCGCGCCAATCTTCACGCCCTTGCTGTGCAGCAGGTCGCGCATTTCCGGCGTCGGCGCGCCGAGACCGCTCACCAGCGCCTTGATCGGGTGGCGCAACGCCACCTCCACCAGCCCGACGATCTGCTCGCGCGTCATGTTGATGTGGTCGAGGAAGTCCTGCACCATGGTGCGGCCCTCGCCTTCGGGCAGGCGCGGGATGCCCGCCTCGTCGAGCACCCGGCGCATGAACTCCACCTGCTCCTTGGGCAGGTCTTCGGGCGTGACGCGCTTGCCATGCAGGTTCTCCGCCTTGTTGGGCAGGAGCACGTCAATGCCATAGGGCTTGCCCTGGATATGCTCGTCGATCCATTTCAACTCCGCCTCGAGATCCTCGGGCGTCTTGTAGGTGACGCCCAGCACGCCCATGCCGCCGGCCTTCGATACTTCGATCACCACGTCGCGGCAATGCGAAAAGGCGAAGATGGGCACTTCGATTCCAAGCAATTCACAAATTGGCGTTTTCATGTTGTTCCCGTTCCATTATCAAAACTGTTCGCGCTGACTCGAGCCGATCAAGGTGCAGCATCGGATGACTCGCCGCGGTGAGGCGCTGCGGTGTTTGACTCGGCGCGCCTGCGAGCCGCATAATTTGGCTCATACGCCCTGCAATGATCGTTCACTGTTCGAATGATAGCGTGTCATGCCGGGATGCGCCGTTCAAGCACAGCGGCGAATGAGCACTCTCCCGGGACACCAGCGCAAGCCCCCGGCCACCAGCCCCCCACCTCCCGGATTGCCGCCAATGAACGACGCCAGTTATTTTTCCCCGCCACAAAATATCCCGTTCGCCGACTGGTTTGCCATCCAGCAATTGCACGCCGCCTACGCGCTGGCGGTGGACAGCATGGACTTCGACCTTCTGGGCAGCCTGTTCACCGATGACGCCGCGATCGATCTGGACGCCCAGGCCGCGGACCTGCCGGCGCGCGGACGCAGCGCCATCGTCAGCGCACTGCGCAGCCGCCGCGAGGGCGCCGCACTGACGGGGGGCAAGCTGCGCCGGCACATCATCTCCAACCTGCTGGTTCGCACCACCGCGGGCGACCGCGTCGATGCCTGCGTGGTGATGCAACTGGTGGAGACGCGCGCCGAGGGCGTGACGATCCTGCAGACCTCCATGTACACCGACGTGTTCCGGCGCTCCGCGGGCAGCGGCGGTCACTGGCTGTTCGCCTCGCGCGCGCTGAAACGCGACCTCGCGCCGAAAGCGGCGTAAGCACGCAAAAAAGGAAGTCAACATGACCCAATGGCGCCACATCATCGTCGAAAAGAAGGGCAGCATCGGCCGCATCGTGCTCAACCGCCCGAAGGTGAAGAACCCGCTCGACCGCATCACCGCCGAGGAAATCCTGGCGGCGATGCAGCAGCACCTGGCCGATGACGATGTCTCGGTGCTGGAGATCACCGGGGCAGGGGACGCCTTCTGCGCCGGTGGCGACATCAACGAAATGAAGCGCTTCCCGGAGATGAGCGCGGACGACGCCTCCGAATGGGCCCAGCCCATCATCGCCGCGCACCAGCTGATGCTTAACGCGGAGAAACCGGTCATCGCCGCCGTCAACGGCCCGGCGATGGCCGGCGGCTTCGGCCTGGCCGGCATGTGCGACATCCTGATCGCCACGCGCAACGCCAGCTTTGGCGCCACCGAAGTGAAAGTCGGCATCTTCCCCATGATCATCGTTGCGCACCTGGCGCGCGCCATTCCGCGCAAGCGACTGCTGGAAATGATGATGACCGGCGACCCCATCGGCGCCGACGAGGCCAAGGCGCTCGGCTTCGTGAGCAAGGTGGTGGACACGCGCGAACAGATGGACGAACTCGTGGCCGGCTACGCGAAGAAGTTCGAGCGCGTCAGCCCCACCGCCATCATGATGGGACGGCGCGCCTTCAACATCCTCACCGACATGCCTGCAGACGCGGCCTTGCGGGCGTCGCAGTTCTTCAACCTGCGCTTCACCATGGGCGAGGATTTTCGCGAGGGCTCGGCATCGTTCCTGGAAAAGCGCAGACCCAAGTGGCGCAAGCTGAAGTGAGCGTGCCGTCCGTTGCAAGGGGACACTCCCGTCGCACGCCCCTGCTTCCAGCGCAATTTCTTTCAATCCCCGATTGGCCCCTGGATCAGCGCATGTCGCCCGCAGCCCGATGAAACTGTCGGTCCGCATCTTCGGCTTTCCGCTCTCCGGTTACGCGCCGATCGCGCGACGCGCCGACGAACTGGGCTTCGAGGCCCTGTGGATCCCGGAACACCTGGTGGCCCCGCACGCCTTCGACGCCAATTACCCTTACCGCGATACCGGACGGCCGAGCTTCCTGCCCGACACACCCTTTGCGGACGCGTGGGTGATGCTGAGCCACCTGGCCGCCGTCACCACGCGCATCCAACTGGGTGTCGGCGTGTTCGTGCTGCCGCTGCGCAACCCTTTCGTGGTCGCCAAGGCCGCCGGCACGGCGCAGGAGCTGTCCAACGGCCGCGTGCTCATGGGCGTGGGGATCGGCTGGATGCGCGAGGAGTTCGCGGCCGTCGGCGCCGCATTCGAGCGACGCGGCGCGCGCACCGACGAGATGCTCGCGGTCATGAAGAAACTGTGGACCGGGCAGCCGGTCGAGCATGCGGGCGAGTGGTATCGGTTTGATGCACTGCAGATGTCGCCCGGCCTCACGCGGCCGCTCCCCGTCATCATGGGCGGCGCGGGCGAGCAGGCGTTGCGGCGCGCGGCCCGCCTGGGCGACGGCTGGTACGGCCCGCCCTGCGATTTCGCGCAGACCGCGGACTACCGCTCGGCGCTGCATCGCGAGCTGGACGCGGCCGGGCGCGACCCGTCAGCGTTCCAGCTATGGGTGCGCGGCCCGGTTGCTGCCGATGAGTCCGGCGTGAAGACGGGATTGGCGCAATTGCGCGAGGCGGGATTCGAGCATGTGGTCATGCAGGTGCCGCGCGAGCTGCCTGATGACGCGGCACGGGTGGGATGGCTGGAGCAATTGTCCCGTTGGGGTGCGCCCTAGGGGTTTGTGGAAACAGGGGGACACGGCCCCCCATGACACCCCCCGGAATCCGCTCCGGGGAGAGCCCAGGGTCAGTTGCGCACCATCCCCGACTTCGCGACCACGTCGCGCCACAGCTTGATCTCCGTCTCGAGCTGGCGGCGGAACTGGTCGGAAGTATTGCCCACCGGAACGAACCCGATGGACTTGATCTTCTGGTTCACGTCGGGATCATTCAGTACGCCAACAAACGCCTTCTCCAGCCGCTCGAACACGTCATTGGGTGTCGCAGCGGTCACAAACAACCCGTACCAGGCCAGCGCCTCATAGCCGGGCACGCCCGCCTCGGAGACGGTCGGGACGTCCGGCACGATGGCCAGGCGCTGGGGTGCGCCAACAGCCAGCATCTTCAACTTCCCGGACTTCACGAACTCGATGGTGTTGGCGGGTGGCAGCATGTGCATTTGCGTGAAGTTCGACATGGTGGAAGTCGCCATTTCTGCACCGCCGCGATACGGCACGTCGACGATGACGACACCGGCGGAATACTTGAACAGTTCCACGGCCATATGGGTAAATGTGCCCAGCCCGGCATGCGAGTAGTTCAATTTGCCCGGATTCGCCTTGGCATGGGCAATCAGTTCGCCCAGGGAATTGGCCGGTACTTGGGGATGGATGTGTATGGCGAGGGCGCCGTACATGGCCCGCGTGATGGGCCGCAGGTCCCTCAAGGTGTCGTAGGCGGGCTTCAGCTTGACCGCCGGGTCGATGGTGATGCCGTTCGAGGTGAACAACACGGTGTTGCCGTCTGGCGCCGAGTTGATCACACTGGTGATGCCGATCTGTCCTCCGGCGCCGCTCCGGTTCTCGAGAATGACCTGGGTCTTCAGCCGTTCCGTCAGTCCCGGCATCATCCAGCGCCCGACCACTTCAGCCGGCGAACCGGGGGCAAACGGGTGGACCAGCGTAAGGGGCCGGCCCGAAGACTGCGCC
>CAXNGL010000096.1:0-9897 GCA_964201515.1 Burkholderiales bacterium | reverse complement strand
AACCTCGGCCGCCACCGCCGCATCGAGATGCCCCTGCCCGTAGGCGATGCGATCGGCCTGCACTTCGGGCGGGCGGCAATTGGGCACCAGGTCGGGGCGCGTGAGGGCGAGGCGTCGGTGGCGCACCTGCATGTCGGTGGAGCGGTAGAAGCCGCCGGCGAGGTTGCCGGCGTAATAGGTCATCAGCGTCTGCAGGTCGAGCGGCCCCTTGATGCGGGGCTGCAGCGCCTCGCCGACCGCGGTGTCCTCCCAGTAACGCGGCACGGCGCCACGGCGTTGGTAGGCGAGAATTTCATCCTCCATGCGGTCGAGCTCGTCATCCGTCCAGGTGTGCGCCCGCGATTCGTACTGCAGCCCGCTGCTGGCATCCGCGCCCTTGCGGGCAACGCGGAACTGGCGCGACAGATTCCTCGCCAGCGCTTCGCCGGCCTTGGTGCGATAGACGGTCTCGCCGATCAGCAGCAGCATGCGCCCGGCGCGCCGGCCCTGCACTTCTTTCACATCGACCAGCGTGGCCGAGGGCACGATGCGCTCGCCGGGCCGGATGTAGCGCTTCAACTCCCAGCGCCCGCCGGCCTGGAACACCTGCAGCCCGGGGAAGCCCGGCCCGATGCCGGCCGGGAACACGCTGTACGGGAAGGTCGGCGGCGCCACGATGGAGCCGTACTGCGTGCGGCTGGCATAGTCCTCGTCGCACCACAGCGGGTTGTCGTCGCCCAGGCCGAAGGCGTAGTGGCGGATGGTGTCGATGGACGCTTCGAGGTTCCACTGCGGGATGCGCAGCGGCTGGCCGATCATGGCGCGCACCTCGGCGATATCCTCGTCGCGAATGCCCGTGGTGTACTTGAAGCCGCGTGCCGCCGGCTGCTGCTCCGCCATGTGGTCCCTTCCAGTTGCGCAGCGCACCTGCCGTCCGCCGCGATGAAGCCGGTCGATGTTTATTTTGGTTATTTGGCGGCCGGCGGCGCATCGAGCGCGACCACCTTCCTGCCCACCAACGCCTTCACCGCCGCTGCATCGAGCCCCAGCAGCTCGCCCAGCACCGTCGCCGTGTCCGCGCCCAGGCGCGGCGGCGGCGCCGGCCGCGTGTTGTCGAGACCGGCCATCTTGATCGGGTTGCCGACGACGCGTCGGGCGCCAACCGCCGGGTCGTTCACCGTCACCAGCATGTCGCGCGCCGCCACCTGGGGGCTCGCCATCGCCTGCGGCGTGGTGAACACCGGGGCCGCGGGCACCGTCCCGGCATGCAACACGCGCACCACCTCCTCCCAGGTGCGCGTGGCCGTCCAGGCCTCCACGATCACATCGAGCTCGATGCAGTGCTTGACGCGATCAGCCGAGCCGCGAAAGCGCGTGTCGTCTACCAGGTGTTGCAGGCCGGTTGCCTTGCAGAAACGCCGCCACACCGGGTCGCCGCCGACGCCGATGTTCACCCAGCCGTTGGACGTCCTGAACGAACCGTAGGGCGCGCTGGTGGCCGAGCGGCCGCGCTTGTGGTCGATGCCGAAGAGCGAATAAGCATTCAGGGCCTGCTCGTTGGCGAACACCATGGCGTCGTGCATGGCCACATCCACACGCTGCGCCTCACCCGAGCGCTCGCGGCGGAACAAGGCGGCCAGCGTGCCCATGACGGTGAGCATGGCGGTGTTCTCGTCGCCGATGGGCAGGCCGTTGTAGCCCGGCTTGTCGGCCGCATTTTCACCCTCTGCGGAAGCGCGAAACATCACTCCCGAGAGACCCTGCGCGATGACATCGAAGGCCACCCAGTCGCCGAACGGCCCCGAGGGCGCCACGTCGTCGTGCCCGAAGCCCGACAGCGTCGAGTAGATGATGCGCGGGTTGTGCTTCTTGAGGGTGTCGAAATCGATGTTGCGCGCGCGCATGCTGGCGGGCTTCTGGTTGGTGAAGAACACGTCCACCTTGCCCACCAGCTGCAGGAGGAGATCGCGGCCTTCGGGCAGGTCGAGATCGAGCACGATGCTGCGCTTGTTCATCATCAGTCGCAGTTCGCCGGCGCTGCGCTTCTCGCCATCTTCGGCGAACACGAATGGGCCGACATTGCGCATGGTGTCACCCGCGCCATGCTCGACCTTGATCACCTCGGCGCCCAGCATGCCGAGCATGAAGGTGACGTGATTGCCGGCCAGGTAGTTCTCGAGGGCGAGGACGCGCACGCCGGCGAGGGGGCCGCTCTTCTGGGGGGAGGAATTCATGCAAGCGCCTTGAGTTCGTCCGAGGGAAGCCGATAGAGCCGCGCCGCGTTCAGGGTCAGCATCTGGCGCACCTCGTTGGCCGGAACGCCTTCGAATTGCTTCTCGTTGAGCGCCTGCGAGTCGGGCCAGGTGGTGTCGCCGTGCGGGTAGTCCGATGACCACATCTGCCTGTCCACGCCGATGAGTTCGCGCATGAGGATGCCGCAGCGATCCTCGAGGAAGGTGTTGTAGACATTGCGGCGCAGGTATTCACTGGGCAGCAGATCGAGCGTGAGCTTTTGCAGGAAGCGATGGCGCCGGTAGCTCACGTCGCCGCGCTCGGAGAAATGCGCGAGCCAGCCGATGCGCCCTTCGCCGGAGACGACCTTCAGCGTCGGGTGACGGTCGAACACGCTGCCGAAGATGAGATCAGCGATGGGCATGGCGTACATGAAGTCAGACTGGATCTGTCCCGCCGACACCATGCCCGGGCCCTTGCGGTCGCCAAAGGGGCCGGTGTCGGGCGTCGGGCCCACGCCCTTGTGACAATGCACCGGCACGTCGGCCTCGGCCGCCGCGGCCCAGAACGGATCCCACCACGGGTCCCACATGCGCCGTGACGGGAACATGGGGATCAGCACGCCGGTGAAGCCGAGCGTAACCGCGCGATGCATCTCGGCGATGGCTGCATCGGTAGTCTCCTCCTCGGTCGGCATCACGGCCATGCTGACCAGGCGCGTGGGGTCGTAAGCACACCATTCGTGCTGCCAGTCGTTGTAGGCGCGGATCAGCGTGATGCGAAGATCGCTGTCCTTGGTGGCATACATGGAGGTGGCGAGCCCCGGGTACCACACCGAAGCATCGACACCGTCCTTTTCCATTTCTGCGATGGCGACCTTCGGATCCCAACTGCCAGGTGCGGTGTCGGCGTGCCGGATCGGGAAACGCCGGTATTCCTCGGGGGCCCAGCGCCGGCCCTGCAGCCAGGCCAGGCTGTAGGTGCTCGACATGCCCATGCTCGGTGGCACGCCATCCCACATCCACGCTTCACCACCATCGGGGGTGGGCACGAGGCGCGGCGCGCGATCCTTGAATTTCGCCGGGACGCGGTCGACGTAGACATCCCCCGGCTCGTTGAAATGATTGTCGGCGGAGATGGCGCGGTAGTGCATTCAATGCTCCAGCTAGAAGACCCGAACAATTCTATTTGAAATGCCTGCTTCAGCCCTGCGGCCCAAGACACGGGTCGAATATCGCTCGATCGATTATCTTTTTCACCACAGATGGGTCTGTGCCAACCATTCATGCAAGGCGCGACGCAATTCGACCAGACAGGCACAAGGAGGCCTTCACATGGGCAAGGGCGACAAGAGGACATTTCGGGGCAAGCTGTTCAAGGGCTCGCACGGCAAGACACGTCCGGGGAGGATGGGCAAGAAAGCCGCCGCATCGACCGGGCCGCGCGCAAAGCCGGCGCGCGTCCTACATAAGAACTGATTCGGGCAGGGCTTGAATCGGCAGACGGACTTCCTGGCGGGAAGCACGCTTCCCGCCAATGGCGACACCTAGTCGAGCCACTTCACCAGGCTTCCCGCCGCAACATCCTGCTGGGCCACCGAATCGGCGACCAATGTTTGCGTGATCTTGTGGGTCGAGATGAAGGATGACTCGCTATCCAGCTGAACGAAGTAGCGCGCGTCCGGCTTGGCGTCGACGGTCAGGCGGGCCGCTTTCAGCCTTGCAATATCCCGGTACTCGACGTCGATGGCATGGGGACCTGGATCGACCACGCGCATCAGGAAATTGTCCGTTCCAACCCAGCCAACAAAGCGTGCGTCCAGGGTCACTTGCATGAAATAGCTCGCGTCGAGGGTACGGGGCCTGCGATAGACATAGATGACGGAGCGCCCCGCCGGGATCTCGAACGACTTCGCCTGCCGGTCCAACTCGATGCCGGCAGGTGAGCCGGTCGCACAAGCCCCCAACAGCAATGTAGCAACAACCAGTAGCGTGGCTGCTCCAAGTGAGGTAATTCCCTTTGCTCGCAACATATCGACTCCTTCGAACGGAAAGCTCGGCCCACCGCCATGCTGTGCCACCAAGTTGATATTCTCGCATCGCCCCACAAAAAAGGCGAAGCCCCGGCACATCGCTATGTCGGGGCCCTGCACCCAAGGAAAGAGGAGGCAAACCTCGAGTACGTGCTTGTTTATACGCCAGCACACTTGGCGACCACAATAGGTTTCCCCGCTGTGTTTCCCCGCTGGCGGTAAATATTCAGGATCTTGTCAGGGAATTGGCGCCGCTCGGGATGCGCAGAGCGCTCGAGGAGGGCGACTGGCGCGAGGACTTCACGGCCCTGGCAGCGACTGGTAATTATTATCGGTATGAATGAAACGTATCCGACTATTCTGGATAAACCGATTGAATATGATCAGCTACCCCATCGATTTCAAACCCGATTCAACCACCCAGAACGCCCTTGATCGCCGCAATAATGGCTTCGGCCTTGGCAGGCTTGGAGAGATAGGCGTCGGCGCCGAGCGACAGGCCCTGCTGCAGTTCCTGCGGACCGGAATGCCCGGAAAAAATGATCACCGGCATATCCTTGATAATGGGATGGGCACGGATCTTCTGCAGGATCTTGAAACCGCTCACACCCCCCGGCAATTCCAGGTCCAGGATCACCACATTGGGCAGGGGCTTCGTTTGCAGCGCCAGAACAAATGTCTTCACATCGAAGGCCTGCCGTGTGAGGTACCCCTCACCGCGAGTGAGAATGAAATTGAGGATGTTACGCGTGGGGCTGTCGTCCTCAACCAGGAGAACCGTGGTTTTGGCCGGATCGACGACGCGCTTGGGGCGCGGGCGCGTCATGTTGACGAAGTAGCTGTGCTTCTTCAGTGACTTCACCCCGACCATAAGGTCCTTGGGCACCGGGCGCGGCTTGGGGGCGGGCGAAGTTGCCGGTGCGCGCGCGACGGGTGGAGGCGGCGGCGGCGGGGGTTCGCGCAGTTCGCGCAGGTTGAACACGCCGGTGAAATCGAGGTCGATTGCACCGGGTGTTTTCGAGCGGGGGAGTTTGCTTTCCATATACGGACTTTGTCTGAGAGGGGAACTGCGCTTGCACCGGACTTAACTACTATCCCTCGCGCACCCTGTCGAGTGCGAATTCTCCCTCAAATGGAAGACAGCACGACCCATTCACCGTTTTAAATCGTGACTGTTTTCACGCTAGGCAGGCCCAAAACGGCCCGGCCCGGTCCGACTGCGCGCTGTCGTCGCTCGATGGTCTTACTCCTCCTGAGGAATGCCGATCTCCTTGATGAGCCTGGCGTATTCGGCGATCTCGGAGCGCGTAAAAGTGCCCAACTCCTCCGGCGTGCTCGACTGCGTCTCGAAACCCAGGCTGTTGAAGCGCGCGATGACGTCGGGCAGCTTGAGCGCTCTGACGACCTCACCGTTGAGTTTCATGATGATGTCGCGCGGCACGCCGGCCGGAGCATAGATGGCGGCCCACGGCGTCAGCGTGTACGAAATGCCCGACTCGGCAAGCGTCGGCACATCAGGCAGCTGCGGCAGGCGTTGCGGACTGGTGACCGCCAACGGCTTGAGTTTCGCCGCCTGAATCGAGGGCAGCGCGCTCATCAACGGTTCGATGACCAGATCCACCCGGCCACCCATGAGGTCGGTGAGCGCCTGGGAATTGCTCTTGTAGGGCACGTGTGAAATCTTGACTCCGGCGGCGTTGTTGAACAGCTCGGTGCCAAGGCGTGCGTTGCTGCCACCTGCGCCATAGTTGAGCTGCCCAGGCTTGGACTTGGCCAGCGCGATGAATTCCTTGATCGAATTGGCGATGGCGGGATTGACGACAATGACATAGGAGGGACGTCCGACGAGACTGATGGGCGCGAAGTCCTTCACTGGATCGTAGGAGAGCTTCTTGTACAGGCCCGGATTGATGGCATGCGTGGGGCTGGCGCCGAAGACGATGGTGTAGCCGTCGGGTACAGCCTTGGCGCCGAGTTCCATGGCGAGGATGCCATTGGCACCGGGGCGGTTCTCGATGACGACCTGCTGGCCCATGTTGTCGGCCAGCTTTTGTCCGACAGTCCTGGCGAGCACATCGGATGTCCCGCCCGCCGCCTGGTAGACAATAAAGCGCACCGGCCTGGACGGATAGCTTTGCGCCTGGGCATCTCCCGCCGGCAATGCGATTGCCGCGAGCGCGATAGCCACCAGCGCCGCACTTGCATAAAACGACCGCTCGGAACCCCTCATCACATGCGCCCTCCCCCAGACGGTCAATGCAAAGACAGCTGCCAGCGAGTAGCCTATCAAATGTTGGCAGGATACGTACCGAAACTTTTCCCCAGAGGCAAAGCCACCTTATTCCGGCAGCGGCGCCATCAGCTCCGGGCCCTGGTTGCGAGCATTGCTCACGCGCGGGCCGACACGATGAAAGGTGATGGCGTCGTCGGCATTGGGTTGCAGGAGCGCCATCACGCGCTTGGGGTCGGTCAGCGAGCGATCCAGCCATTGGGCCTGGCGTTCCTCATCCAGCGCGAAAGGCATGCGGTCGTGGATGGGCATGAATGCGGCGTTGGCCGGGCCAACAATGAGCGAGCAGGATTCGATCACCTGTCCGTCGTGCTCCCAGCGATCCCACAGCGCAGCGAATGCCAGCAGCTCACCGGTGGCCGCATGCAGGAACCAAGGCAGGTTGCCACTCGGCAGTTCCTGCCACTCATACCATCCGAGTGCCGGCACGATGCAGCGGCGGCGCTTGAAGGGGTCGCGAAAACTGGCCGCATTGGCGACGTTCTCCACGCGGGCATTGAAGGTGCTGAACTTGATGCGCGATTCCTTGGCCCAGAACGGCAACAGCCACCACTGCAGTCGAACCAGTTCGCGCTCCGTGGGCTCGCCCATCGAAGCCGCGCGCACCACCGGAATGTAGTTGGCCGGATTGCCCTGCTGGGGCGCGACGTTGTAGCGCGCAGGAAAAGGCGCCGGCGGCACGAGGCCCTCCGCAAGCGATGGTTGGTTCTGACGCCCGACGTGCCAGATGCTTTCGATTGCCACCTGATCGGGGCTGACGTAACGGCCGCACATGCTGAAATTCTAGCCTGAGCAGCGGTCGCCCGCGCGACACAAGCGACAGTACGGCGTGAAAATTTTTCCGATCCACAAATAGCGCCGAAAAACGCTTCTATTCCGTCGATCCGTGTGACGCATGAATTGCTAGAGTTTGCAATGATGCAAGCATTCGCCAGTGTGCCCTCGGGCCCGCTGGTCATTGGTATTTGTGCGCGCCGATGTGTCACTAGCATTTCTTCCTACACGCACTCGCGGCACATTGCGTATTCAGTTTTCTCTGTCGTCGTTCTACAGTGTCTTCCATCGCAATCGTTGTTCCGAAAAACCCACGACATCGACGGAGGTACCATGCAATACCACTTCAACCTGCCCAACCGCTTCGCCCTTATTCTTGACTCCGACACCATCGAGAGCGTCGTCAAGCGCGCCGAGATGCTGAATTTGCCGCGCCGCGAATGTCATCCGCTCGACTGCTACAACGGCAGACGCGCCAATGCCGACCTCGCGAAGTACGACGCGGAGGTGGAAGCCGCAGCAATGGCTGAGGAGGAATTGGAATCTGTCGATGCCCTGATCGAGGCGAGCTGCGCACCGACAAGCGCCGAGGTCGACGAGGTCGACGAGGATGACGATGACAAGGACTTCTAGCGTAGCAGCCTGAAGGAAAAGGTTCCCGGGCCGGAAAAAACATCAGCCGGTATAGGCATTCGCCGGCAAACCGACAACGCCCGGGCGGCAGCGGAACAACGCGCCCGATAGCGGCTCCTGACGCAGTTGCTCTTCGCTCAAGGTGTGGGTGAGCGTCGTGATGTACAGGTCCTTCAAGTCCGCACCGCCAAACGTGCAGCTTGCGACCTGGCGGACCGGCAGCACCACTGCGCCAATCGTCCTGCCCACCGGGCTGTAACGCCGCACCACCCCGCCGTTGTAGTGGGCAACCCACAGGCAGCCTTCGGCATCCACGGTCATGCCATCGGGCAGGCCGTCCGCGCGATCGACTGAAATCAGGCGCCGGCGATTGGTCGGCATGCCCTCCTCGATGTCGTAATCGAAGACATCGACGCCGCGTGTTCCCGTATCGTTGTAATACATGCGCTTCCCATCAGGGCTCCAGGCAATGCCGTTGGAGACGAACACCCCGGGAATGATGCGCTTGTAGCTGTGATCGGGATCGATGCGGTACAGCGACCCGGCACCCCTGACGAAGGTGGAGGAGAAAGTCCCCGCCCACAGGCGCCCGCGCGAATCGCACTTGGCGTCGTTGAAGCGGGTGTCGGCGTTTTCCGCCTCGATGGGCGCGATGATCTCCAGCGCCCCGGTCGCTTCCTCGACGAGCCCGATGCCACCATGCAAAGCGGCTACCAGCCCGCCCTTGCGCCGCGGGATCACCGCACCGACCTGCTGGCCGACGCTCACGCTGGACAGGTGCCCCGTATGCGGGTTGTAGCGGTAGATGATGCCGGGTGTAGAGTCGACGAAGAGCAGCGTTGCACTCGCCGAGTCCCAGTGCGGTCCCTCGCCGATTTCCGTGGCCAGCTCAAGCACCACTTCGACGTCATTGCCTTCGATTTTCATAACATCCTTCCAAACGGGCCTGATCCGAAAACCCCACGTCGCGACTCGCACGAGCACAAGTCTTCGACAGCCATCCGATTCCTTCGACTGTCGAATTTACTACACGGAGGCTGGCCGGCAGCGTCATTCCGGGTCACATCCCGTGTGCAATACTGCACTGCGCGAGCAACACATTATCATCAGGCCGCACTCGATGTCGGAGCGTCAAATGATGCCCGGCAGGACGGAATAAACATCAACAAGGGAGCAGACCATGGCAGGAAGGCTGGATGGCAAGGTGGCGATCGTGACCGGATCGGGATCCGGGATCGGACGGGCCGCGGCGCAGTTGTTCGCCGCCGAAGGTGCGCGCGTGATGTGCGCTGACATCAACGAGAAGGGCGTGATGGAAACACTGGCGTCCATCAAGGCCAAGCCCGGCCATACTGCAATTGCATCCAGGGTGGATGTCACGGTCCCGGCGGATGTCGAACGCATGGTCGCCGACACGGTAAAGGCGTTCGGCAAGCTCGACGTACTGTACGCCAACGCCGGCATCGGCGAATCGTGCAACGCCATCGACCTCACCATCGAGCAATGGAGCCGCATGATCGCCGTCAACCTCACCAGCGTGTGGCTGTCGGCCAAGTATTCGCTGCCGCACATGATCGCCGCCGGTGGCGGCTCCATCATCAACCAGTCGAGTTCGGCCGGGCTGATGGCGGTGCCGGCCATGCCGCATTACTGTGCCGCCAAGACGGGTGTGATCGGTCTCACGCGACAGCTGGCCCTCGACTATGGCCCCAAGGGCGTCCGTGCCAATGCCATCTGTCCCAGCGCCATCCCGACGCCGCTCATGGATACGGTCTGGTCCAAGCGCGCCAAGGATGCGGGCAACAACATGACCATTCCCCAACTCGAAGCGGCCACCGCCGCGAAGCTGCCGTTAAGGCGCCTGGGCGTTGTTGCCGACTGCGCCAATCTCGCGCTGTTCCTGGCGAGCGACGAGTCGTCTTGGATTACCGGGACGGCAATGCCGCTGGACGGGGGC
>CAXNGL010000095.1:0-10011 GCA_964201515.1 Burkholderiales bacterium | reverse complement strand
CACAACGGCCTGGTCTGCGCCTGCTACCTCGCGCGCGCGGGCCTGCGCGTGCGCGTGCTGGAGCGCCGCGATGTGATCGGCGGCACAGCCGTGACGCAGGAGTTCGCGCCGGGGTTCCGCAACTCGGTGGCCGCCTACACCGTCAGCCTGCTCAACCCGAAAATCATCGCCGACCTGAATCTGCATCGCCACGGCCTGCGCGTGGTCGAGCGCCCGTTCTCGAATTTCCTGCCGCTGGCCGACGGCGGCAGTTTTCGCCTCGGACCCGACCTCGCCGCCACGCAAGCCGAAGTGGCGCGCTTTTCCCGGCGTGATGCGGGCCGCCTACCCGACTACTACGCCATGATCGAGCGCATCGCCGACGTGCTGCGGGACGCGGTGCTGCGCACGCCGCCCAATGTCGGCGGCGGCATCGCCGATCTCGGCCGCGGCGCGGCGCTGGCCCTGCGCCTGAAGGGCCTCGACATGCCGGCGCGGCGCGACCTGCTGGAATTGTTCACCCGCAGCGCCGGTGAAATACTCGACGACTGGTTCGAGAGCGATGCGCTCAAGGCGGCCCTCGGTTTCGACTCGGTGGTGGGCAATTTCGCCAGCCCCTACTCCGCCGGCTCCGCCTACGTCCTGCTGCATCACGCCTTCGGCGAAGTCAACGGCAAGCGCGGCGCCTGGGGGCACGCCATCGGCGGCATGGGCGCCATCAGCGAGGCCATCGCCGCCGAAGCGCGCGCGCACGGCGTCGTGATCACCACCGGCAACGCCGTGGCGCGCGTGCTGACCAGAAACAGCAATACGGGTAGCGATGCGAGAGCCGGTGCGCGCGGGCATATCAGCGGCACCGGCAGTCGCGCCAGCGGCGTGGCGCTTGCCGACGGCAGTGAAATCACCGCGCGCTGCGTCATCGGCAACCTGAATCCGAAGCTGCTCTATCTCAAGCTCGTCGATGCCGATGTGCTGGAGCCGGATTTTCGCGCGCGCATGCAGCGCTGGAAATGCGGCTCGGGCTCCTTCCGCATGAACGTGGCGCTCGCCGAGCTGCCCGATTTCAGCTGCGCGCCCGGGACGCAGGCGCAGCCGCACCACGCGTCGGGCATCGTCATCGGCCCCTCGCTCGGCTATCTCGACCGCGCCTACGACGACGCCAAGCGCGAGGGCATGTCCGCCGAACCCATTGTGGAAGTGCTCATTCCGAGCACGCTGGACGACAGCCTCGCCCCGCCCGGCCAGCATGTGGCGAGCCTGTTCTGCCAGCAATTCAACCCGGTGCTGCCGGATGGCCGCAGCTGGGACGAGCGCCGCGACGAGGCGGCCGAGCGCATCATCGACACGGTGACCCGGCACGCGCCGAACTTTCGCGCCAGCATCCTGGCGCGGCAGGTGCTGTCACCGCTCGACCTCGAGCGCGACTTCGGGCTGGTGGGCGGCGACATCATGCACGGTCGCCTGTCGCTCGACCAGTTGTTCTCGGCGCGTCCGGTGCTGGGCTACGCGGACTACCGCTCGCCGCTCAAGGGCCTGTACCTGTGCGGCGCCGGCGCGCACCCGGGCGGCGGCGTCACCGGCGCCCCGGGCCACAATGCCGCGCGTGAAATTCTCAAGGACCTGCGGCGCAACCGATGATTTGCCGGAATTTACAGAAATGAAAAATGCCGACCCCCATCTACTGGGGATCGGCACAATGTTTGTATACCAGTAGAAATATAATCAGCGACGCGCCGACCAGCGCGACTCCGCCCCCGAAGGCGCGCGCACGGTTCCTTCCATGCGATTGCCGATGACGCGACCGGAAAAAGCCTGGATATTGGCGCCGGCATCCATGATGGTGAAATTGATGCGATCGCCCAACAGCCGTGCCTCGCGCAGGCTGGTGCTGATGCGCGGCAACTGCAGCGTGCCGTCGATCACCTGGAATCGCTGGTTGATGTTGACGTCGCTCTCGGCGCCCTCGCCGATGCGCAGCTTCCAGGCGCCCGCAACTTTGGCGGGGACGATCCACAGCATGCCGCGGCGGCCTTCCACGGTGTCGATCTGGTCCGGCTGCCAGTCCTCCATGTCGAAGGCATGCGAAACAATGCGCGTGCCCGGCTTGAGGTCGAGGATCTTCGGCTTGAGGCGGGCATTGATGCTGGGCAGCAGGTACATGGTGATCACCGTGGCCGGCGAAAAATCGCTCTCGAACAAGTCCGCCTTGGCAAAGGTTGCGGTGGCCGCTACGCCTTCGCGCTGCGCATTACGCTGGCTCAGCGTCACCATCTCCGGGTTGTACTCGATGCCATGCGCCTTGGCGCCGAATTTCTTGGCCGCTGCGATCACGGTGCGCCCGTCGCCGGAACCCAGGTCGTAGACAACATCGGCGGACGTGGTCTGCGCCATGCGCAGCATGCGCTCGACGAGATCGTCCGGGGTCGGCACCCAGATGACATCCTTGCCGGCCTGGCCGACCTGCGGCGTGAACTCGGCGGCGCGGGCGGCACTGCTTGCGCCGATGGCGAGTGCGCCCGCCAACAGCGTGAGCGCGACGATACGATGAAGCGGATGAAATTTCACGACAGGACTCCCCTTGTGATGGTTGGTTGAACTTGAATTGATTCCATGCATGCTGCAACAATATCCCAGGTCTTGCACTGAACGATCGATGCCGCAAGCCCTGCCAACAATCGCCCGCTCGAGACTATTCCATTCCCCGCGCCTCAGTCGGCCGATGCGCCCGAGGCACGCACCACCTTGCCCCACTTGCCGATCTCGGCCTTGATGAACGCGCCGAATTGCTCGGGTGTCCCCGCCACGTCCGCAGACCCGAGGTCGAGCAGGCGCTGCTTCATGTCCGCCGACCCCAGCACCCTGCGCATCTCGGCATTCAGCAGCGAGGCGATCGCGGCCGGGGTGCCCTTGGGCGCCAGCACGCCGTACCAGGCGATGGCGTCGTAGCCTGGCACGCCGGATTCGGCGAGCGTCGGCACCTCCGGCAGTACCGGCGAGCGCCGGGTGTCCGTCATGCCCAGCGCCTGCAACTTGCCGCCCTTCACCTGCTGCAGCACTGCGATCATGCTCTCGAAGCCGAACGGCACCTGCCCGCCCATCAGGTCGTTGATCGCCGGGCCGCTGCCCTTGTAGGGGATATGCGTGGCCTTGACGCCGGTCAACAACTTCAGCAACTCGGCCGACAGGTGCTGCGGCGTACCCGTGCCGGCCGAGGCGTAACTGTAACCATCGGGCTTGGCCTTCATCAGGTCAACCAGTTCCCGGACAGACTTGGCGGGGAACGACGGGTGGGCCACCAGCACCAGCGGCACCGAGGCCACATGCACCACCGGCACCAGATCCGTCATCGGGTCGTACGGCAGCGCCTTGAACAGCGTCACATTGATGGACAGGGGGCCGCTGGCCCCCATCAATATGGTGTAGCCATCGCCCGGCGCCTTGGCCACCATGTCCGTGCCGACATTGCCGCCGGCGCCAGGGCGATACTCGACCAGGAAGGGCTGGCCCAGCGCCTGCTGCAGCCGGGGCGCCAGGATGCGCGCGAGGATATCCGTGGTGCCTCCCGGGGCATAAGGCGAAATGAAGGTCACGGGCCTGTTCGGATAGCCTTGGGCATGGCTGGCCCCCGATAACACTACGGCCAGCAATGCCGACAACACCAGCTGCCACACGTACTTCCTGCAATCAATGCGCCCCATCTCCGCACCCCTTCTGTGTCGCTGCGCTGCAATGCAAGCGCCGCGTAAGTTTCGCACCGGATGATCAGTGCCTAGCATACGTCAATCGAACAACGCTTTGCCAAGGGCGCTCAAGATAGGCGACAATCAAAGCGCCCGGGATGATACCCCCGCCGGAGAGGCCGGACCCCACTGGCGCCCCTGAGGAGGTCTTCCCGTGAAATCGTTGCTCTCGTTGTCCCGCAGCATCGACCGGCTGAACGAGCAGGTCGGGCGCCTCGTCTACTGGCTGGTGCTGGTGGCGGTGTTGATCAGCGCCGGCAATGCGATCAGCCGGTACACGCTGAACCTGAGCTCCAATGCCTGGCTGGAGATCCAGTGGTATCTGTTCTCCGCCATCTTCCTGCTCAGCGCCGGCTATACGCTGCTCTATAACCAGCATGTGCGCATCGACGTTGTCTCCGCGCGCCTGTCCAGGCGCGCCCGGGCCTGGATCGACATCCTCGGCACGCTGCTGTTCCTGCTGCCCGTGGCCATCGCCATCCTGTGGATGTCCTGGCCGATATTCGTCACCGCTTTCAAGGTCCACGAAATGTCCAGCAATGCCGGCGGCCTGCCGGTATGGCCGGCGCGGCTCCTGATGCCGGTCGGCTTCCTGCTGCTGACCCTGCAGGGGCTGTCGGAACTGGTCAAGCGCATCGCATTCCTGCAGGGCCTGATTGCCGACCCCAGCGAGAAGCTGACCGGGCCGACCGCAGAAGAGCAGCTGGCCGATGAAATCCGCAAGCAGCGGGGAGAGCCGGCATGAGCGCCTTCATCGCAGCCAACATGGCGCCGCTGATGTTCGCGGCGCTGATCGTGGTCATGCTGTTCGGCTACCCGGTGGCATTCGCGCTGGCGGCCGTCGGCATCTTCTTCGGCCTGCTCGGCATCGAACTGGGGATGTTGCAGGCCACCTTGTTCCAGGCGCTGCCGGAGCGGGTGTGGGGCGTCATGTCCAACGACACGCTGCTGGCGGTGCCGTTCTTCACCTTCATGGGGTTGATACTGGAACGCAGCGGCATGGCCGAAGACCTGCTCGATACCATCGGGCAATTGTTCGGGCCCTTGCGTGGCGGCCTGGCGCTGGCGGTGATATTCGTCGGCGCACTGCTGGCGGCGACCACCGGGGTGGTGGCCGCATCGGTGATTTCCATGGGGCTTATTTCACTGCCCATCATGCTGCGTTACGGCTACGACCGGCGCTTTGCCACCGGCGTGATTGCCGCATCGGGAACGCTGGCACAAATCATTCCGCCCTCGCTGGTGCTCATCCTCATGGCCGACCAGCTCGGGCGCTCGGTAGGCGACCTGTATCAGGGCGCGTTCATCCCCGGACTGGTGCTGGCCGGGATGTATGCGCTGTACGCCATCGGCATTGCGACCCTGAAGCCGGCGTGGGCGCCTGCCCTGCCGCCCGAAGCGCGCACCTTCCGCGAAGCGAATGGCGATTCCGGCACCTCATCGCTGGGGGTCCTGTTCGTCGTGTCAGTGGCGGCGGCTGTAGCCTTTGCCCAGCTGTATTACCCGCCGGATGCGCCCACCGACGTGCTGCTGGTGGTCTCCACCTCGGTCGGCGTCGCCGTGGCCTTCGTTGCCTCGGTGCTCAACACTGTGCTCAAGCTCGGGCTGCTGTCCAAGATCGCCACCCGCGTCACCTTCGTGCTGATACCGCCGCTGGCGCTGATTTTCCTCGTGCTGGGTACCATTTTCCTTGGCGTTGCAACACCCACGGAAGGCGGCGCGATGGGTGCCACCGGCGCCTTGATCATGGCCGTCGCACGCAACCGCCTGTCATTTACACTGCTGCGCCAGGCCATGGAAGCCACGGCGAGGCTGACCTCGTTCGTGGTGTTCATCCTGGTTGGCGCGCGCGTTTTCAGTCTCACCTTCTACGGCGTGGATGGACACATCTGGGTGGAGCACCTGCTCACCGCCCTGCCCGGCGGGCAAATGGGTTTCCTGATTGTGGTGAACATCATGGTGTTCCTGCTGGCATTCTTTCTCGACTTCTTCGAGCTGGCTTTCATCGTGGTGCCGCTGCTTGCTCCGGTGGCGGACAAGCTGGGCATCGACCTGGTGTGGTTCGGGGTGCTGCTGGCGGTCAACATGCAGACCTCGTTCATGCACCCGCCATTCGGCTTCGCCCTTTTTTACCTGCGCAGTGTCGCGCCCGACAAGGACTTCATCGACAAGGTCACCGGAAAGCTCACGCCGCGCGTGACCACCGGGCAGATCTACTGGGGGGCCGTGCCGTTCGTGCTGATCCAGATCATCATGGTCGCACTCATCATCGCATTCCCCGGACTGGTGACGGGCGGATTGGCGAAGAAGGCAGTCATCGATACCGATTCGCTGCGCATCGAAGTGCCGGCCGAAGCCCCCGCCCTGGATGGCGACCCGGGCAGCAACAATTCCGGCAACCAGGGGACGGACACTTCGGCGCCTCCTGCGGACGACGATCCCGTGAGGGCGCTGGAGCGCGCGTTGCAGCAGCCCGCCGAACCGACCGACGCGGGGAAATCAACCGACAAGAAATAGCGCGTAGCCCGACGGGAGGAAGAACGCCACCCAAACAAAAACCCCGCCAAGGCGGGGTTTTTGTTTGCAATCGGCCGCATGATGCGGCCAGACTTGAAGCGGCGGCTACTTCTTGGCCGCATCCTTGGCCGCTGCCTTTGCAGGGGCAGCCTTTGCAGGGGCGCCCTTTGCCGGCGCTGCCTGCGAAACACGCTGCGTTGCCGTCATGAAGTTGTCGAAGCGGTTTTCCGAAATCGAGAACCACTGGATCTGGTCGCTGCGGAAGCGCGTCCACGAGTCATACACCTTCTTGAACTTGGCGTTCTTCGCAGCGAAGTCCGCGTACACCTGCTGTGCAACCTTGTAGCACGCGGCCATAATCTCATTGGAGAACGGCCTGAGTTGCACGCCGTTGGCGACCAGCCGCTTCAGCGCCGCAGGGTTGACGGCGTCGTACTTGGCGAGCATGTCCGAATTGGCTTCGTAACACGCCGCTTCGAGGATGGCCTTGTATTCCGCGGGCAGCGCTTCCCACGCCTTCATGTTGACGAACAAGTCGAGCTCGGGACCACCCTCCCACCAACCCGGGTAGTGGTAGAACTTCGCCACCTTGTAGAAACCGAGCTTCTCATCGTCGTACGGGCCCACCCATTCTGCCGCGTCGATGGTGCCCTTCTCCAGGGATGGGTAGATGTCGCCGCCGGGAATCTGCTGCGGCACCACGCCGAGCTTCTCCAGCACCGCGCCCGCAGTGCCGCCGATGCGCATCTTCAGGCCCTTGAGATCGGCGACGGTCTTGATTTCCTTGCGGAACCAGCCGCCCATCTGCGCGCCGGTGTTGCCGGCGGGGAAATTCATGATGTTGTAGTCCTTGAAGAAATCGCGCATCAGCTCCAGGCCACCGCCGTGATACATCCAGGCATTCTGCTGGCGCGCATTCAGGCCGAACGGAATGGCGCAGGCAAACGCGAATGTCGGGTCGGTGCCGAAAAAGTAATAGGGTGCCGTATGCGCGCACTCCACCGTGGCATTCTGCACCGCCGTATGCACGGAGAACGCCGGCACGATTTCACCCGCTGCGAACACGCGGATGGTGAACTTGCCGCCGGTTGCCGCCGACACGCGCTTGGCGATGGCTTCGGCGCCACCGAAGATGGTGTCCAGGCTCTTCGGGAAACTTGAGGCCAGCCGCCAGCTGACCGTGGGTAGTGAGGCCGTCTGCGCAATCGCCGGCGCTGTCATCGCGCCCGCTGCCAGACCGACACCGGCCTTCTTCAGGAATGAACGTCTTTGCATGGTCATTTGATTCCCCTCTTCATTGATTACAGGAACAGAATGTAGCTGCGGCCATTCTAGCCATTAACGTTGCCTAATGTACACATTGCGCTGGCGACGCCACGGGCTGCGCAGCAACGGCAATCGCCTATCCTGCAGCAAGCACACAGGACAGTGCGCGCTCCACCGGAATAGTCCATGGTTCATGTGCGGTCTTTCTCTGCAATCGGGCGGACGGATACCAGGGCGTATCGACGCGCGCAAGCATCCATCGCGCTGCCGCCGACTGGTTCAATAGCACCTGTAATGGGTGATTGAGCGCACCAGCGAGGTGCGCCACCGCCGTATCCACAGATATCACTGCATCCAGCGCAGCAATGACATCGGCGGTTGCTGCGAAGTCTGTCAGTAGCGGGGACATGTCCAGCGCGCCCATGGAAGAAAGCATCTCCCGCTCTTCCGTGGTGACGTCTTTTTGCAGGGATACGATTCGCGCTCCGGCTTGGTGCAGTGCGGAAAATTCCTTTAATCCCGAATTGCGGGACGGATCAAAACTGCTGCCGCGCCAGGCGATGCCGAGCAGTCGACCCTCGGAGTCACCCCGCACTGCCCCAAGTCCCTCGACTTGCGCTTTCTCGGCAACGAGGTACGGAGGCTTCGGGATTCGATCGGCGTCTGTTGGCAATAACGCAGGCAGGCTGAGCAGCCCGCATACGGACGAACACCCACTGGTGTCTGCGGCGCCGGCGTGCGCCCCCACCACGCGACCGGGGCGCAGGCTTCGGGAAACCAGCTTGAACAACGGCGGCGGGCACTCGAAGACAAAATCGATCCCGCGCTCCTCGAGCACGTGCAGGAAGCGCAGGTGCTGGAGGATGTCTCCGAAACCCTGTTCCCAATGCACGAGAAGCTTTCCAACGCACGGCCTCCCGTCCCAGCGCGGCAACACATATCGATGCGGATAGAGCGCCTCGGCACCCGGGGACGCGAAGCGCCACTCCGATTCGCGCCACGCCTCTTGCAACCGTCCCAGTGTCATCAGCGAATGGGAGCGATTGTTATGCGCCACCGCGAAGTCCGGCGCACAGGCCACTGCCCGGTCGTAGTATTGCAATGCGAGCCGATGATCCGCAGACTGCGCGGCAATGTCGCCCAATCCCACGCAGGCCTGCGCACTGCCGGCATTCATTGCCAGCGCCTGCTGGAACGCGCTCGCGGCACCGGCCTCATCCCCGGACAGGCATCGGCTGTACCCGAGATTGACGAACACCTCGGGCGAGGGCTCACGCGCCGCGATCACCGCGTAGGACCTGGCAGCCGCGTCAAAGCGTCCCGCATCGAAATGTGCGTGTGCCTCAGCCATGCGGGCTGCACGCGCCTCGCCCGCCTTGCCTGATGAAAACAGTTGCTTGAGGAGTCTCATCCCGCACTCGCCATCGGGCGATCCCTCCGGTCCCTAGCGAAATGCCGGGCCATAAGCCCACGCCACCAGTGAGCGCCGCACGCCGCGCGTCACCGGGCTCACGCGGTGGGCAAGGTACGACGGAAAAAACACTGCCGTACCCAGTCGCCGCGCCTCTTCACCCGGACTCAGGCTGCTGAATTCCAGCAAGCCGCCGTCGTATTCATCGGGGCCGGACAACTGCAGCGACAGCGACAGTTTTCGCGCGCTGGTCTGGTCCGGCCCCAGGTCGAGATGCCAGTCGAAATGCTGCGTGGCCCCATAGCGGGTGTATTGCAGTGCTTCGACGAACCCGGAGATCTCAAAGCCGAAGTGGCGATTGGCCTGTGCAAATAAAACGCCCAGCTTGTGGAACAGCCAGTGATTGGCAGGCTGCGGTTCGATCCACGCGATGTGGCTGACGCGATACGCATCCGGCCCCAATTCCACGCGACCGGAATTGCGCGGCAGCGCTTCACCCATGGCCACCACCTGGGCGCACTCTTCTGCGGACAAGGCCGCGGGAATGCCGTGCACCGTTGCCGCGCCGGGGCTCAATGCCAGCGAGCGCTTCTGGCCGAATGCCCCGCCCGCATCGGACCAGTTGAGCGCCACCGATCCCGACGCATCGGTGGCGATACCCGAGGGGAATACATAGACAAAATCGGTATCGGTCACGTTGGCTGCGGACATCGATCAATCCTCGTTCAATGCGCCGGGTGGCGGCAATGTCGAATCATCCACCACCGCAAGACCGAAGCCGCCATGTTGGCGTTCGCGCTCGGCCGGTATGCACAGCATGTTACGCGAGGCGATGTTGCCGAACACATTGACGGGATTCCTTGCGTGATTGTCGGGATTGAAATACGGCGGCAGGTGCCAGTACAGGCGATAGTCAAGCGCTTCAAGCTGGCGCACCAGCGCCCGGGCGTGCGCGGCGCGGTCGTTCTCGACGTAGAGCACCGGCCGATGCCGTGCCAGCGTCTCCCTCGCGCCACGTATCACGGCCTGCTCCATGCCCTCGACGTCGATCTTCATGAAATGACAGGCGTCCAGCGCGAGGCTGTCGATGGTCACCAG
>CAXNGL010000094.1:0-10123 GCA_964201515.1 Burkholderiales bacterium | reverse complement strand
ACACCGCCGCGCAGCGCCCGCTCGATGCGCTCGATGGCGCCAACCCGCGCCACTACAACGACCCCCGCAGCAATGGCTCGGCCCAGCGCGGCAATCCCAACGGCCACATCATCCGCTGGCAGGAAGCCAAGGGCGATGCGGCGGCGACTGCGTTCCGCTGGGATATCTACCTGTTTGCGGCGCGCGCCGGCACCGACCCGCAGAACATCAACCTGTCCGGGCTGACCGCCGACAACGACCTGTCCAGTCCCGATGGCCTGTGGTTCTCCAATGCCACCAACATCTGCTGGATCCAGACCGATGACGGCGCCTACACGGACGTCACCAACTGCATGATGCTGGCGGCGCTGCCGGGCACGGTCGGCGACGGCGGTCCGCAGGCGCGCCGGATCATCACCAACACCGATGCCAATGGGGGCGTGCGCGAGGTGCGCACCATGGTCGGCGCGCAGCCGGGTGACCGACTGAGGCGCTTCCTCGTCGGCCCGGTGCAATGCGAAATCACCGGCATCACCGAATCGCCAGATGGCCGCGCCCTGTTCGTCAATATCCAGCATCCGGGCGAGGACACCAAGCCGGGCGACCTTGGCAACCCGTCGGGGTGGCCCAGCCACTGGCCGGACGGCGGACTTTCACGCCCGCGCTCGGCCACCATCGTCATCACCCGCAACGACGGCGGCGTGGTCGGGGTCTAGTGTCCCGGGTCGCGCCCGATCGGCAGGGACTGCGGAATGCCGGCCCCGCGCGGCACCGTGAATGGCGCGGGTCATTCCACCTACAGCGCCGAACGCCTGGCGTTCCCGCACGCGCCGGCCGGTACCACCTCGCCGGCCAGCACCATTCGCCTGACCAATGACGGCGCCCTGCCCCTGCAGTTGCGTTCCGCACCGACGCTGGAGGGCCCGCATGCCGCGCAGTTCGCCATCGTTGCGAGCGACTGCCAGGCCGACAGGACGCTCTCCGCCGCCCAGTCGTGCAGCCTGTCGGTGGCATTCATGCCAAAGGGGCCGGCCGGACTGCGCACGGCCAGCGTCGGCATGACGCACGACTGGATCAACGGTGCGGTCCGCATCGCGCTGATCGGCCGCGTCGCGCCTGCTAGCGGAACAGTCCGATAACGCGCAGCAAGTTCATCAATCCGCGCAGATAGGTGGTCATCCCCGGACTGATCCGACACGACCGGCGAGCAGCCAGCGGATCAGCGTTGCACAACAAGCATGAAATTCCAACACGGAATGTTCGAATTTCATGGACCTCCAGGGTCGTCGCTCAGGTCATCGTCCGGCAGGCACCGCAACCCCCGGGATCTTCATCCGGATGCAGCCCAGCTCGTGATAGCAAGTGATGAACAGCGTCTTCCAGTCGCCGCCGCCCCAGCCGATGTTGGTGGCGTGACGGCCGCCGCCCAGGGCGATGGTACCGATATGCTGACCATTTGGAGACAATATCCAGACCCCTCCTGGACCAGTACAGTAAATGTTGCCATCCAGGTCGCACTTCATGCCATCCGGTTTGCCCACGCGCTCATCCTTCAGGTGGCAGATGATGCGCCCGCCCGTGAGGCTGCCAGCGGCGTGCACGTCGAAGGCGTGGATATGCTGCAGGCGCGAGTCGTTCACGTACAGGATCTGCTCGCCGGGTGAAAAGCACAGCCCGTTCGGGCCATGCACCGCGCGGGTGGCGAGCGACACGGACTTCAGGTCGGGCGACACGCGGTACACGCCGGCCCAGTCCATCTCCACCGGATAGAACGGCGGGATGAGCGGGTCGGTGAACCAGATGCTGCCATCGGACTTCACCACCACGTCATTGGGGCGGTTGAAGTGCTTGCCCTCGAAGCGATCAGCGACCACCGTCGTGCTGCCATCCTTCTCGATGCGCACCACGCGCTGCGTTTGGTGCTCGCAGATGACCAGACGGCCTTCGAGGTCGCGCGTCATGCCGTTGGCCTGGTGGGTGTTGGTGGCCAGTACCGACACGCCCTCGCCTGGCGCCCACTTCATGCGCTGGCTCTTGCCGATGTCGGAATAGCACAGGTAACCGCCCTCCTGGATCCACACCGGGCCCTCGGATGGCCACCAGGGAATGGCGGCGATGCTGCTCTTGCCGCCGACGCCATCGGCAAGCCATTGCACTTCTTCGTCCAGCGCGACAAAACGGGAACACTCCGGCGATACGGGTTCGATGGGCATGCGTCCTCCTCCAGGGGGTGATGTCCGCACCATTATGACGGGCCGGGCGCAGTGCTGGTAGTCTTTGCGGCAACAACGCGCATGCGCAAGGGAGAAGAACATGAGTCAACCCAAATACGACGTGCTGTGGCCGCTGGCGAGGCGCGCGGTGAAGGACATGTCCATGAACCGGCGCTTTGGCGACCCTGCGGCGGACAGCGCCCCCAAGCGCATCGGCTTCATCTGGGACTACATGTTTCGCGGCAACGACATGTTCCCGCTGCTGCAGGCAGGCCTCGCGGAGAAGTACCCCGGCTCCACCTTCGTACCCTACGAACACTTCGGCAATGTGCACGGGCACGATGAGCGCGAAGTGCTGGCCGCACTGCCGCAGCGCCTGAAGGAGGCGCGGCTGGATGCCGTCATCGTTGGGGTCGGCGCCTGAGGCAGTTGCACGCCCGCCGTGTTGCGGGCCACGAAGATCGCCGAGGAATCCGGCATACCCGGCGTGGCGGTGATTGCCAGCGGCTTCATGAGCCAGGCCAAGGCCACCGCGCGCGCCATGGGCGCACCCGACATGGGCATCGTACCCTACCCCGGCAACATCCCGCTCGACACCTCGGATGAACTCGCCGACAAGGTGTGGACCAAGGTGCTGCCCGGCGTGGTGGACGTTCTCACATCGGATGCCGGTGCCACCACACCAACGCCATCCGCATTGCCATCAACGGGCGAGCCCGACACGCGCGATATCGTCTTCAGCGGCACGCTCAATGCGGTGCAGGACTACTTCGAGGCGCGCGAGTGGTCGGACGGCCTGCCCTTCGTGCCACCCACGCGCCAAGCAGTGGCCGAGTTCCTCACCTGGACCGACCGCGATCCGGCCGAGATCATCGGCATCCTGCCGCCGGAATTCCGCGAAGCCACGGTGTGGTCGGTGGCGGTGAACGGCGTCATGGCCGGCTGCCGCGCGGAGTACATGCCGATCCTGCTGGCCATGGTGGAGGCCATCGCCGACCCGGCCTTCAAACTGGAGGACGCCGGCTGCACGCCGGGCTGGGAGCCGCTGGCGGTGGTGAGCGGCGAGATCGTGGAAGCGCTCGGCTTCAACACTGGCACCGGCAACATGAGGATCGGGCGGCGTGCCAACGCCGCCATCGGGCGCTTCCTGCGTTTATACATCCGCAACGTGGCAGGCTTCCGGCAGGGCAGCACCGACAAGGGCAGCATCGGCGCCAACTTCTACATGGCCATGGGCGAGAACGAAGCCGCCGTGCGCGCGCTGGGCTGGGACCCGGTGCGCGTGGACCTCGGCTTCGGCATGGATGACAACGTGGTCATGGTGCAGAGCGTGGTGGCGCTCAGTTCACCGGTCTACATGGGCGGCACCGACCCGGTGACCATGATGGGCCCGCTGGTGGAATACCTGCAGGGCACGGCGGGGCCGTTCAACTACACGGCCATGATGTTCTCGCGCTACCACCCGCTGGTGCAGATGAGCCCGGTGATCGCCGAAGGGCTCAAAAAGCACGGCTGGGGGAAAAAGGAAGTGCGCCAACACCTCTTTGAGCACGCCAAGTACAAGGCGCGCTGGCTGGAACACTATCCGCTTCACGCCATGGGCCAGGAATGGAAGCTCGCCGACATCGTCAAGCGCGGCGCGGCGCCCGCGTTGTATGCCGAATCCGACGACCCGGAACGCATGGTGCCGATGCTGTTGAAGCCCGAGTGGACCAACATCGTGCTGGCCGGCGACCCGGAGCGCAACCAGGCACGCATCTACATCAATAACCACGAACATGCACCGCCGACGGCGAAGAAAGTGACGATGCCGGAGGGCTGGAGAGAGCGTATCCAAAGATCAGGGATATTTGCGTGAAAGATCTAATAGGACATTTCACAATTGTGGGGATACTCCCCTCAAGCTCCCCTACTTCAGGGGCCATTTCGGTAATACTGAAATGGCCCCTGAACAAAACGACACACGAATCCAGTCCCGCAAATGAATGTTCAATCGCCATCGATCACTGTGGCTTGTAATTCGCAATCTTTCCGACATCGAGGTAGAGCGCGATCTCCTCGCGAATCAACCGGTTGAGCTCCGGGCTGTCCACGAGTAGTGGCATCGCGGCATCCCCGAATGCCTTTTCCATTTCCGGGCTGCCCACGGCGTCCTTGATCGCTGGGTAGAGCTTTGTTGTCACCGAAGCGGGAACACCCGCGGGCGCAAGCGCCGCCATCAGGATAGAGGCCTTCAGTTTCGGAAAACCCACCTCCGGCATGATGGGCACGTCGGGCAGGTCGACCATGCGCTTGTCTCCCGCCACGCCGATGATGCGCACGCGCCCGGCCTGTGCCTGCTGGATCGCGATGGTGGGATTGCTGAAGCTCGCCTGCACTTCGTTGGCCATGAGCGCCGAGATGGACTGTGACGAACCCTTGTATTCGATGCGCGCAATCTCGACGCCGGCAAGATTCTTGAAGGCCTCCATCAGCAACGTGGTGGTGCCCTGCGCGGTGCTGTAGTTCAGCTTGCCGGGGTTGGCCTTGGCATAGGCGATGAACTCTGGCACCGACTTCACCGGCAGCGCGCTGCTGATGACAAACACCAGGGGCCGCCCTGCATACACCGGGCCCACGGGCACGAAGGCCTTCAGCACGTCGAAGGGTGGGTCCTTGTAGAGCGCACTGCTGATGAAGGAAGGCGCATTCACGAGCAGGGTATAACCATCGGGCGCGGCGTTGGCGACGAGCAGCGAGCCCACCATGGTGTTACCACCCGGACGATTCTCGACGACGACCGGGCTCTTGAATCGTTCCTCGAGTTTCTTTCCAATGATTCGCGCGGAGAGATCGATCGAGCCGCCTGGAGTGGACGGGACGATGATGCGGAGGGGCCGGTTCGGGTAGTCCGGTGCCTGAGCATGCGGCTGCGCGGCGGCGCTGCACAGGATGGCCAAGGTGATCGCATGCAGGGTGCTCATTGGGGACAAGGGTGTTTCTCCTCTTTTCATGCTGTGCTTCGAAAACCTTGTGGCAGCACTTGGCCTGCCAGTACACTGGGGATACTAAATAGCCCGTAGCATTTGACGCAAGAGGAGATTCCGCATGCCCCTGATCACCGAGTCCGCAAAACTCGCCTGGGAAGAGAAACCCACCCAGCGCGAAGGCCGCATCCAGCGCAAGCACCTCGCCAAGGGGCGTGAGGGCGCGCCTGACAATTTCGAGTTCAACCTCTACCGGCACATTGCCGGCTACGGCACGCCTCGCCACCGCCACAACTGGGAGCAGATGCGCTTCGGCCTCAACAGCACCATGACCTACGACCCCGGCAAGTCGATATCGACCGGATCGCTGGTGTACTTCCCGGAAGGCGCCTACTACGGTCCGCAAGAGACACCCGAAACCTCCGAGGTGCTGTTGCTGCAGTACGGCGGCGCATCAGGCCAGGGCTACCTCAGCCAGGAGCAGCTCTTCGTCGCGCGCGAGGCGTTGCTGAAGAAGGGCGAGCTGAAGGGCGGAATCTACACGTGGACCGACGCCAGCGGCAAGAAACACAATCAGGATGGTGCCGAGGCCATCTGGGAAGAGGTGTTCCAGCGGAAGATCCAGTACATCAAGCCGCGCATTCCCGAGCCGGTGAAGCTCGAGACCGATGCCTTCCATTGGGTTGATTCGGATACGCACGGATTGGAAGAGAAATTCCTCGCCATGTTCACCGAGCGCAAGGTGAAGGCCATGATGGTTCGCGCGACCCAGGCAGCGACGCTTCCGGTCTCAGCCAACGAGCGCAACCTCTTCTTCACGCTGAAAGGCAATTTCAGCCTCGCGGGCCGGCAATGCGGCACGCACACATCGCTCTACAGCGACCGCGGTGAAGCCCTGACGCTGGCGGTGGAACCCGGCTGGGAAGCGCTGATGATCACGCTGCCGCAGATCAGCGAGCACAGCAGGGCTTAGGGCCAGTATTTATTAATTAAATTAATGATATGCGTTATGACCAATCAACGCAGTTCGTTTGAAGAATTGGGGAGCGGGGGGGCAAACCGGCAACCGACAAACCATTTGTCGCGCGTTGAAAGCCCCGCTGAAAACCTTGTAAGCCGGCTTCGCCAGATACTTGAGAACTGAACGGTTACCGGTGCGGATGTCCACCGTCGCGGTCATGCCGGGCTTCAATGCGACGCTCGCGCGTGTTGGATTGGGATGCGTCTTTGCACGCTCCGCGTCGATGCGTACCTGCGCACGATAGTAGTACTGGTCTGCCCGTTCGGGCCTTGCTCGGCCAGCGTATCCGAGCTCAGATACGTCAGCGTGCCTGCAAGACTGCCGTAGATTGAATAATCAAACGCGTCGAGCTTGATCGATACCGGCTCACGATATCGCCTCCCACGGGTTGATGACAGTGATGCCGAGCGCCTGAAACGGCGCAACGTCGCGCGTAGCGACGATGAAGCCGCGCGCGCGCGCAATGGCAGCGATGTAGCCGTCTGCTTGGGAGAAACCCTTGCCGGCGGATCGGGCAGCAACAGCCAGTTCGGCATAGCTCCGGGCTGCGTCGGCATCAAATGCAAGCACGCGATCCGCAAACAGATCCAACAAGCCATCCAGCGTTTGAGTCAGTGCGTCCTTGCGCCGGCCGACCGGCAGGGCTCCGATGCCAAACAACATTTCGGCAAGCGTGATGCTGGACAGATAAAGGGTTTCGGCCACCTGCTCATCGAGCCACGCCTGCACGGCGGGAGTCGGCTGCGCCTTCATGGCCTCGGAGACGACGTTGGTATCCAGGACGATCATTCAAGTCTCACCGGCTCGGCCGGGGTCTTGTCGCGCAACTGCGCCAAGGCGCCGATATCCTCATCGGTCAGCTGCGCGCAACGTCCCAGCTCCGCCAAGGCCGTGCCCAGGCGAAGCCGCTGCGGCGGGAAAACGGTCGTTTCGAGAATGTCTCGGATTTCAGCCTCGGTGCTGCGGGCATGCGTCGCCGCCCGTACGCGAAGCGCGCGGTGCACCGCCTCGGGCAGATTTCTAACGGTGACTGTTGCCACGTCGCCATCCTTTTCTTTATGCTGTCAATGCTAGCATTTTAGATTTTATGCTGTCAATAATCAAGCCTGCCTGACAGATCATAAGCGGTCGTTTGTGGATGTTGCATGACTGGGTTGCATTTCGGTGCGCCACCCAACACGGGCAACCCGGACGGGTTTATACCCACAAAATCTTCCGTATCTCTTCACCACGACACAAACCAATGCTCCCAGCTCGCCGCCTGTTTGCTGATTGATATGTCCCCCGAAAAACGGACACCACGAGGCTTGTTATCTTGACCTTGTGGAGAACCTGTGAAGAAGTCTGGACCGGATCGGAAATATACGCAGGAATTTCGTTTGGCGGCGGCCAAGCAGGTGATTGACGGCGGTCGCAGCACCCCGCAGGTAGCGCGCTCGCTGGAGATGTCGCCAGGCACGTTGGGCAACTGGGTTGCCAGGACGCGTAAGGGTGAGGCGCTGATGAAGCGGCCACCGGGCAAGCCGCTCACCGAGCTGGAAGCCGAACTCGCGCGGTTAAAGCAGGAGAACGCCCGGCTACGGATCGAGAAAGAAATCTATAGAAAGCCACGTCTTTAGGACATCAGCAGGCTTATTAATATCAACTGCCTCGGACATGGTTTCGGCCTTACGGGGTGCCTGCATCGCATCAGCCCATCTTGTAGAACCGTTTGGCACCGGCGGCGAAGACATCCTTGAGCAAGTCCGGCGGCATGCCCAGCTTGCGGATCAGGCCGGGCGCATCGGTGAAGCCATCCCCGTGCGGGTAGTCGCTGGCCCACAGCACGTTGGTGCGCCCGATGTGCTCGGCCACCAGGGCGAGGGTCTTCTCCACCGGCTCGAAGGCGATGAAGCACTGGCGCTTGAAAATGTCGCTCGGCCTCGCCGAGAGCTGCATGTCGTTCATGCCCTTGTCGTCGTAGTGCCGGTCCATGCGGTCGATGAAGCCCGACACCCAGCCGCCGCTGGATTCGAGGAAGCCCACGCGCAGGCGCGGGTAGCGCTCGCAGATGCCGCACATGATGAAGCTCGCCACCGCGGCCATCATCTCGAACACGTGAAAGGTGCAGTGCTTGACGGCAAAGCCCTCGGTGAAGCGGTTCTCGCCGAGGATCTCCATGCCGACCTTGGAGCTGTTGGCATGCAGGCCGATGGAGAAGTCGTGCGCCTCGGCGGCCGCCCACACCGGGTAGTTGTCCGGGTGATGCAGCGGGCGGTTCAGGTACGGGTTGGGACGCAGGAAGCCGCCGCGAAACCCCAGCGTGTTGGCGGCGAATTCGATTTCGGCCACCGCGTCTTGCACCGACTGCATGGGCAGCATGGCCACACCGAAGAGGCGATCCAGATACAGGCTGCAGTAGTCGGCCAGCCAGCGGTTGTAGGCGCGGCAGGCCGCGGTGGCCATGGCGCCGTCGCGGATGCCGCCGTTGAAGAGGGCCAGCGTCGGATACAGGAACGCCGCATCGATGCCCTCGGCATCCATGTGCGGGATGCGCTGGTGCGGGTCGAAGCCGCCCGGCGCGCCATCGTAGTAGGAGGTGCCCTTGGGCCCGTTGCCTTCGCGCATGCCGATGCCGCCTGAATAGGCAAAGGCGCTGGCGGTGGACTTGCCGACATCCACCGTGGCGAAGTCATCGACACGGAACACTTCGCGCCCGTCGGGCAGGGTCACGAGGCGCGGTGCCTTGTCCTTGAACCTCGCTTCGAGGTAATTCGACCAAAGGTCGCCCGGCTCCAGCACGTGGGCGTCGGCGTCGATCACAGCGTAGTTGCGTGTCACATTCGTCTCCTGTCGATTCCCGGGCTAGTCGAACTTGAGGCCCAGCTTGCGGATGATGGGCCCGGCGCCGGCAAGGTCTTCGCGCACCTTGGCGAGCGCCTGCTCGGGCGTGCCGCCGGTGGGCGCGCCGACGTTCTGCACGCGGGCGCGCGTGGCCGGGTCGTTGAGCGCGGCGTTGATGGCGCCGTTGAGCTTCATGATGATATCGCGCGGCGTGCCGGGCGCGGCGAACACGCCCACCCAGCTGGTGATGCCGGCGAATCCTGGCACGCCGGATTCGGCCACGGTGGGCCAGTCGGGCGCGTCCGCGAGGCGCTTGGGCGAGGCGGTGGCCAGGCGGACGAGCTTGCCCGAGGCCGCCTGCGGCTCGAGGTTGATGGCGAGCATGGCGGCTTCGATGTGGCCGCCCAACACCGCGGCGGTGGCCGGCGCCGCGCCGTTATGCGGGATGAGCTGGAAGTCGATGCCGGCAGCCTGCTTGAGAAGGTTGCCGGTGACATGGTCCACCGACCCCACGCCGCCCACCGCCATGTTGAGCTTGCCGGGGTTGGCGCGCGCATAGGCAAGGAGCCCCTTCATGTCGCGAAACGGCGCGCCAGGATTGGCGACGATGGAAGACCACACTTCCCAGGTGAGGGCGACCGGGGCGTAATCGCGGCCGGGCTCGAAGGCGAAGCTTGTGTCGGCACTCGGGCGGATGACCGCGATGCCGATATGCAGGTAGGAAACGAGGTAGCCGTCGGGCCTGCCGTTCTTCACCGCCAGCGCGCCCTGCATGCCACCGCCACCGGCGCGATTCTCGATGATGACCGGTTGCTTGAGCGTCTTCGCCATGTCGGCGGCGATGGCGCGCGAGGCGGTGTCGCCCGATCCGCCCGGCGGGAACGGGAAGATCATGGTGACGGCGCGCGCGGGGTACTCCTGCGCGGTGACCGGTGGCGACTGCAGCAACGCCAGCAGGGCCAGGGGCGACAGCGTGACAACGGCGACAGCCCGCCGACAACGGCGGCGGATGGCGGGAAATCTGAAATCAATCATGGTTTTCTCCTGTTCGGAATCATCGCGCCTTGCGCGGCAGGCGGATGGTCGCCGTGCCCTTGATGCTGAGCTCGCCGTCCTGGCGC
>CAXNGL010000093.1:0-10139 GCA_964201515.1 Burkholderiales bacterium | reverse complement strand
GGGCACCTCAAGAGCACCGGCAAGCTGGTGCTCGACAGGGATCCGCCGGCCGAACAGGCGCCCCTGTTCTAAACGAATCAATCACTTGCATAACGAGGGTATTGTGGCTGCACCTTCAGGTTGGCGGCCGAGCCGAATCGCTGAATGAGGGTGACCGCGCCGGTATCGGCTGTGGCGCGATTCAGCCCGACTTGCCCGCGCAGAAACCCCGCGATGACACGGCAGGATGACGCGCAACACCGGTGTGAGCAGCCCGGGGGGCGCAGCAAACAGGATACGCAGCCGGGTCCCGGAAACCATGAAGTGAAAGACGGTGATCGAACGGGCAGGGATTCCGAAGCAAGAGGCAGGATGCTGGAGCCTCACTTCCAGCCGGTCGTCAGTCGTGTCGCGCCTGGCACCAGGCCCAGGCCATCCGTTCGGCCTGCAAAATACCGCCGGTTCAGCGCCCCGGCATCCAGAAACTCCCAACGTTCAAACCCCGCGCGCCTGCATTCGGCGGCAATCTCTTCTTCCGTAAAGAAAAGCGTTAGCGGCTCCCCCGCCGCAGCGACCCGCTTCGCCAAACCATCCAAGGTGATTTGTTCGGTTGCTGCCAGCGACTCACGCGGCATCAGGAAATCAAAACTCACCGCGCTGCCGCCTGGACCGCTGCCGATCGCTTCCATGATCTTGCGGAATCCGCCGAGTGTCAGGTACATCGTCACGCCCAGCCAGCTGAAGAATCCCGGCCGGTTCCGATCAAATCCGGCCGCCATTAACTCATCCGCCAGATCCATGGTGCCGAAATCCACTGGCACAAAGTGCAGGTTACCCGGGACTGCGATGCCGGCTTGCTGCAGCAATTCCCGCTTCCACGTCTGCGTTGCAGGGAAATCCACCTCATACACATGCAAATCCGGATTCGCATTGCGGCAACCAAACGTATCCAGCCCCGCACCCAGCACCACGTACTGCCGCACACCGCCCTTGACCGCCCGCGCCAGTTCATCCTCGGCATACCGGCTGCGCCCGACCATATAAGAGCGAAACGCCTTCGACACTGCATGTTTCGAGCGCTTGATCTCGTAATTGTGTCCGCCAAGGGCCAGCAATGGCTCCACGATCTTCACCGCCGACGCATCATCAAGGACCAGCGGACGATCAATCATCTGGTGGGCCGCGCGACGCATCGCCACACGCATCGCTGTCTTGCTCGCCTGTCCGTGCTCCATGGTGCGGCCTTAGTCAATCTCTCGAATAAATCGTTGCATGGCTGCGAAATAGCTCTTGCGAGCAAACGCTTCCGCATTCGGCATGTTGCCTCGGAAGGCTTCCCAATCGAAATCAGGAACTTTCCTTTCGGCATGCTTATTTCCGACTTGGAATTTCATTTTCACCTTATTTGGCATGTTGATCCCCTTGAAGAATGGTTACGCCGGGCGTGACATAAGTTCGAATGCTTCCAACATTGAGCGCTCTTGCTCGACTCTGGCTGCGTCGTAGCTCAACAGCTTTTCATAAAAACCCTTGGACCACGCCGACAAGGCACGCTTCTTTGTCCAACCAGAGGCAATCTCAAAGATAAATTCCTTCGCGTCCTTGTCGCTGTTGTCAGCGTCCGTCATTGTTCTCGCGACCTGATCCGTCGTGACCCGGAACAAAACGCCAAATTTCAGAACCTCAAGGCCGCCATCCAGATGGGAATCAATCGCCTCCCAGTCATTGCCATGCGCGGCTCGCCACCCGCGCCGTCACGCGCGTTGACCTGAACCCTTGAATATCCCCCGCTATCGAACCCTTTCCGCAACATCCGAGGCACTTCGGTCGCACGGTCCTTAAGAAGCGAATTGCCGGCGGTTTGGGTCTCTGTTCACACAATGGCGCAGGCAGCGCTGATGCTAACTTGAAATCGCGAATGCGCTTCTGATCGAACCTCCCGAAATCTGAACTGGAGATTCTGCAACCTTAGGAGACTGACCGTGATCGAACTTCTGGAACGCTACAAAACCCGCTACTCCGAGTCCCAGGACGAGGAGATGTCGATCGAAGACTATCTTGATCTTTGCAAGCGCGATCCGGGAACCTACGCCAGCGCAGCGGAACGCATGCTGGACACGAATGGCGAACCCAAGAGCATCGACACGCGCAGCGATCCGCGCCTGTCGCGCATCTTCTCCAACCGCGTCATCAAGCGCTACCCCGCCTTCGCGGAGTTCTACGGCATGGAGGACGTGATCGCGCAGATCGTCGCTTTCTTCAAGCATGCCGCGCAGGGACTGGAAGAGCGCAAGCAAGTGCTCTACCTGCTCGGGCCGGTGGGCGGCGGCAAGTCCTCGATTGCAGAGCGCCTGAAACAGTTGATGGAGGCAAAACCCATCTACGCGCTCAAGGGCTCGCCGGTCAACGAGTCGCCGCTGGGCCTGTTTTCCCCCGCCCAGTATGGCCCACTGCTGGAGTCGGACTACGGCATTCCCCGCCGCTACCTGAGCGGCATCATGTCGCCCTGGGCGATCAAGCGCCTCGGCGAATTCGGCGGCGATATTTCGAAGTTCCGCGTGGTGCGTGTCCAGCCCTCGGTGCTGCGGCAGATCGCCATATCGAAGACCGAACCGGGCGACGAGAACAACCAGGACATCAGCACCCTGGTCGGCAAGGTCGACATCCGCAAGCTCGATCGCTTTTCACAGAACGACCCGGATGCCTACAGCTATTCCGGCGGGCTGTGCCTGGCCAACCAGGGACTGCTTGAATTCGTCGAGATGTTCAAGGCGCCGATCAAGATGCTGCACCCGCTGCTCACGGCGACCCAGGAAGGCAATTTCAAGGGCACCGAGGGCATTTCGGCGATTCCGTTCAACGGCGTGATCCTGGCCCATTCCAACGAGTCGGAATGGCAGAGCTTCCGCAACAACAAGCACAACGAGGCCTTCCTCGATCGCATCTACATCGTCAAGGTGCCGTACTGCCTGCAGGTCACCGAAGAGGTGAAGATCTACGCCAAGCTGCTCGCCAACAGTGCTCTCGCCCGCGTGCCCTGCGCCCCCGGAACGCTGGAGATGATGGCGCAGTTCTCCGTGCTCTCACGCATGAGTGTCCCGGAAAATTCCAGCATCTACTCCAAGATGCGCGTCTACGACGGCGAGACGCTGAAGGACGTCGATCCCAAGGCCAAGGCCTACCAGGAATACCGCGACTATGCCGGCACCGACGAGGGCATGAACGGCGTCTCCACGCGCTTCGCCTACAAGATCCTGTCCTCGGTGTTCAATTACGACCAGACCGAGGTCGCGGCCAACCCGGTGCACCTCATGTACGTGCTCGAACAGCGCATCGCGCGCGAGGACCTGCCGGAGGAAACGCAACGCCGCTACCTGGATTTCATCAAGGGCTGGCTGGCGCCGCGCTACGCCGACTTCATCGGCAAGGAGGTCCAGACCGCCTACCTCGAGTCCTACGCCGAGTACGGGCAGAACATCTTCGATCGCTACGTCACCTATGCCGACTGCTGGATCCAGGACGAGGACTTCCGCGATCCGGAGACCGGGGAGTGCTTTGACCGGGAAGCGCTGAACGCCGAGCTGGAAAAGATCGAGAAGCCGGCCGGCATCGCCAACCCCAAGGATTTCCGCAACGAGATCGTCAACTTCGTGCTGCGCGCCCGCGCCAACCATGGCGGCAGGAACCCGGCCTGGAACAGCTACGAGAAGCTGCGCGAGGTAATCGAGAAAAAGATGTTCTCCAACACCGAGGACCTGCTGCCGGTGATTTCGTTCAACGCCAAGGCCTCGGCGGAGGACAGCAACAAGCACCAGAACTTCGTCTCGCGCATGGTCGAGAAGGGCTACACGGAAAAGCAGGTCCGCCTGCTCTCAGAGTGGTACCTGCGCGTGCGCAAATCGTCATGAACGCTGCCGAAACCTGAGTGGGGGAGGCCATTTTGCTCAACCTCATCGACCGCCGGCTGAACGGCCGCAACAAGAGCGCGGCCAACCGCGAGCGCTTCCTGCGACGCTACAAGGAGCAGATCAGGAAGTCGATGCAGGATGTGGTCGGCGAGCGCTCCATCACCGACATGGCCAAGGGCGGAAACGTCAACATACCCGCCAGAGACATCGCCGAGCCGCAGTTTCACCATGGTCCTGGCGGCGACCGCGAGACGGTGCATCCTGGCAACCGCGAATTCGTCAAGGGCGACACCATCAAGCGCCCCGGCGGCGGCTCGGCTGGCGACGGACGCGAGCCCGGTGATGGAAGGAGCGACGACGATTTCGTGTTCAGCCTGTCGCGCGAGGAATTCCTCGACCTGTTTTTCGACGACCTGGAACTGCCGCGCCTCCTGCGCAACGGCCTCGGGAAAGTGATGGAGAAGAAGTTGATCAATGCCGGCTTCGTCAGCGAAGGCGCCCCATGCAACCTGTCGGTGGGGCGCACGCTCAAGGCAGCGTTGGGCCGGCGCATCGCCCTCACGGCGAGCATCTGCACAGAGCTGGAACAAGCGCGCCTGGCACTGGCGCATGCGCGCGCCCAGCGATCCACCGGCCAGTCCGTGGCTTTTCTGGAGGCTGAGGTCGCGAGGCTCGAAACGCGCCTCGCCTGCCTGCCGTTTTTGGATGAACTGGACCTGCGTTACCGCAACCGCATCGGCGTCCCCGCACCGGTGGCCCGCGCAGTGATGTTCTGCCTCATGGACGTTTCGGCGTCGATGGATGAAACGCGCAAGGACCTTGCCAAACGCTTCTATACGCTGCTGTACATGTTTCTAGCCCGCAAGTACGAGCAGGTGGAGCTGGTGTTCATCCGCCACACCGAGGAGGCCGAGGAAGTCGACGAAAAGGCATTCTTCAACGACACCGGTAGCGGCGGGACGGTCGTCCTTACCGCACTCGAACTGGCGCACCGGATCGCCGTCGAGCGCTATTCGGCATCTGGCTGGAACATCTACATTGCCCAGGCCTCCGACGGCGATGCCTTCGGCGCGGATGCCGGCAAGAGCACGCGCTATGTCGAGGAAAAGCTCCTGCCGCTGCTGCGCTACTTTGCCTACATCGAGGTGCGCGAGCCGGGCCATGTCGGGGCGAGCAGCCTGTGGGCCAGTTACGAATCGCTGCGCCGCGAAAACTTTTCCATGCGGCGTGTTGAAGAGCGCGGCGAGATCTACCCGGTGTTCCGCGAATTGTTCAGCCGGGAGACAACATGAGTTCGCGCCTGAATCCGATCTCGACCGGTTCCGACTGGACCTTCGACCTGATCGAGCGCTACGAGGCGGAAATACGCACCTGCGCCGGGGAGTTCGGGCTGGACACGTACCCCAACCAGATCGAAATCATCACCTCCGAGCAGATGCTCGACGCCTATGCCTCGACCGGCCTGCCGATCGGCTACCAGCACTGGTCCTACGGCAAGCAGTTCATCGCCAACGAGCAGTCCTACCGCAAAGGGCAGCAGGGCCTCGCCTACGAAATCGTCATCAACTCCGATCCCTGTATCGCTTACCTGATGGAGGAGAACTCGATGATGATGCAGGCGCTGGTGATCGCGCATGCGAGCTATGGGCATAACTCTTTCTTCAAGGGCAATTACCTGTTCCGCCAGTGGACGCATGCCGACGGCATCCTCGACTACCTGGCGTTCGCGCGCCGCTATGTCATGGATTGCGAGGAACTTCACGGCGTCGCCGCCGTCGAGGAGACGCTCGACTCCTGCCATGCCCTGATGAACTACGGCGTGCATCGCTACCGTCGCCCGCCGCCGCTGTCGGTGAAGGCCGAGCAGGAGCGTGGCGCCGAGCGCAGGGAAAATGCGCGCCTCCGATACAACGACCTGTGGCGCACCCTGCCAGGGGCGCGCGAACAGGCGCCGCAACAGCACAAAGCCCGCTTCCCGGAGGAACCCGATGAAAATATCCTCTACTTCGTGGAGAAGTACTCGCCGCGCCTGGAACCCTGGCAGCGGGAAGTCGTGCGCATCGTGCGCAAACTCGCCCAGTATTTCTACCCACAGGGGCAGACCAAGGTGATGAACGAGGGATGGGCAACATTCTGGCATTACACGCTCATCAACCGCATGTACGACAAGGGACTGCTCGCCGACGGTTTCATGGTCGAGTTCCTGCAGAGCCACACCAACGTGGTGGCGCAGCGCGGGTTCGACGCGCGCGGCTATGGCGGCATCAACCCGTATGCGCTGGGCTTCGCCATGATGCAGGACCTGCGCCGCATCTGCGAGAATCCCGAAGCCGAGGACCGACGCTGGTTCCCCGACATCGCGGGGGGCGACTGGGTGAAAGTATTGGACTTCGCCATGCGCAACTTCAAGGACGAGTCCTTCATCGCGCAGTACCTGTCGCCCAGGCTGATCCGTGAATTCCATCTCTTCGCCGTCGCCGACCACGCAGGTCACGCCGAACTGGAAATCGACAGCATCCACGACGACGCCGGCTACGAGCGCGTGCGCCGCCTGCTCTCGGCGCAGCACAAGCGCGACAACCTGTTGCCTGACATTCAGGTGGTGCGCTACATACGCGAAGGCGACCGATCCCTGGTCCTGCAATACCAGAAGCAACGCGGTCGCCCGCTGGCCGTGGACGACGCACGCGAGGTGCTCAAGCACCTGGGGCGGCTGTGGGGATTCACAGTGCGGCTGGAGTCCGTTGGCGAAAACGGCGGCGTCGACGATTGCCTGGAATGCGCGGCCTGAGCGCCGGCCGGGACGATCTTCGACCCGCGCGAGGAACCGGGTATCCGGGATAAAGATATGATCAAATCAGGGAGTATATATCCGATCTGAATGTATTAATCCAATCAATATGATCATTCTATAGGGAGACTAAGGCAGCACCTTCACGTCCTTCACCATGTCCAGCGTGTAGGCCTTCTTGTAGTCCACCTTGGCATCCACCATCTTGGCGCCGAGCATGAAGTCCCAGGTCTTCTTCCAGCGGTCATCGGTCATGGTGAGTATGCCCTGCTTGCCGGCGTCGCCCCCGGTGACCAGCGCGTAGTCCTTCATGCGCGCGATGCCGAAGGCGATCAGGTCGCTCTCCATCTGCGGGTTGTCCTTCTTGATCAGCGTGTTGCCTGGCGCCGGGTTGGCGAGGTAGCTCTTCCAGCCCTCGGCGCTCGCCTGCACGAACTTCTTCAGCGCGTCGCCGCGCTTGGCCAGCGTGTCGCGCGTCGCCACCACTGTCTCGGCATAGGACGGGTAGCCGTTGTCGGCCAGCAGGAACACCACCGGCTTCACGCCGCCCTTTTCGATCGAGTAGGGCTCGGAGGTGGCGAAGCCCTGCTGCGACAGTCGCTGGTCGGCGAGGAAGGGCTGCACGGAGAATCCATAGGGTCGTTTCTGCGCGTCGGTAAAACCGAAGCTGGCGCGCAGCCACGGCCAGAAGGTGTTGTCGCTGGCGGCGCCGATGGCGATCGGCTTGCCCTTGAGATCGGCGAGCTTGGACACCCCGGGGTGACTGATGATCACCGTCGGGTCCTTCTGGAAGGTGGCGGCGATGGCCACCACCGGCAGGCCCTGCTCCTGCACCTTGATGGCCTGGATGGCATAGCCCATGTAGAGGTCGATCTTGCCCGCCAGCAGCAGTTGCAGGCCATTCACCTGCGGCCCCCCCATGGCGATCGACACGTCCAGGCCGTGCTTCTTGTAGGTGCCCTCGGCGATGGCCTGGTAATAGCCGCCGTGTTCAGCCTGGGCGAACCAGTCGGTGCCGAACACCAGCTTGGTCAACGGTTGGGCGGCGGCGCTGCCGGCGGCGAGCGCAGCGAATGCGAGGGACAAGGAACGCAGCAGCTTGAAGCGCGGGGCGAGACTCATGGTTTTTCCTTTCCAATGGGATGCAGGCAGCAATCTATCAAAGTTCCACACAGGCCGGGGGCGCAGCAGCGGCCTCCGACGTGCGACGAAAAGCCGGGGCCGGCGCAACGCATGCTTTCCAAGCACCCCCGACGGGACACGGATATTCCCGGAGAATCGTTAGCGCTCAGGTGCATGCGAAAAAAAGACAATTTCCCATGTCCGGCCGAAGAACGCGCGAGCAAACCCGGGCGCACTACTCAAACAAGTCCCCCAGCCATAATTTCGCGAACAGCGACTTGGGATCGAACACGTAGTTGTTGGGAAGATGATGCACCATGCAACGTTCGTCCAATCTCTTGGTGGCGATATCCATCGGGACGACATATCTGCATCTGAAGCCTTCAGGCACATCGACGAAGGTGAGCGCCTGTGATGCGCGCTCTCGAATATGCCACATTCCAGCATTAGGGCTGCTTGAATCGCCGGACAGATGCCTGGCCATGCACTCCCGATCGAGAAAGTACATCGCTTGGTAACAAACAAACAGGTTGACGAAACCAATCGGGCCGCCCTCCACTCTCACCATGGAGCGCTGCGCCAACTCCACGGGCTTTATTTCGTCAGTGACATACCACTCCCCATTTCTTGAGTTCTTTTCCACCCGCACGATTGCAGGCAGCAGACCCGCGGCCCGCAGCAGTTCCCTGGCCTCCAGCAGGTAGATGACCGTCTCCTGGCGCACCAGCATGTCGTCTTCCTGATAGAGGAAGTGCGTGAACGCAGGGTCAAGAAATTTCTCCCGCATCACCGGGAAATGGGACCAGGGCAACAGATAGGGATGTCCCAAGCCAGTTGGGACAAACAATGACAAATTCAATCCATATTGATCGCCGATCCGGAGGATTGCCTTCTGCTCTTCGGAGTCAACGGTATTGGTGACGATGGTGACGTCGACCTCCCGGGCAAGATTGGAAAAATTCTTGCACAGTGCTTCAAGATATTGAAATCGGTCCCGAACGAAGTGAAACGTCACGCAGACGGCCAATTTGATTGCGGGCGGGCTCGTGTTTGACATGCGGTGCTGTCCAGGCTGCTCTACTGAAAAATGACTGTCTAGCGCGCTATGGCTCAACCGTCAACTCGCTCTCGTGCCAGTCGCCCAGCGCCAGGCGCGACAACCACACCATGAGCACGAACAATACCACCCCGGTCAGGGTGATCAGGAACAGCGCGGCGAAGAGGCGTGGCACGTTGAGCTGGAAGCCGGACACCAGGATCTGGTAGGCGAGCCCTGCGCCGGTGCCGCCGGTGCCGGCAACGAACTCGGCCACCACGGCACCGATCAACGACAGCCCCGAGGAGATGCGCAGGCCGCCGAAGAAATACGGCAGCGCGCTGGGAATCCGCAGCCTCACCAGTGTTTGCCAGCGCGACGCCTTGTTCATGCGAAACAGGTCGGCCAGCCCCGGGCTGACGCTGCGCAGGCCCAGGGTGGTGTTGGAGATGACCGGGAAGATCGCCACGATGGCCGCGCACAGCGTCAGCGCCACACCGGCGTTGTCCACCCAGATGATGATCAGCGGGGCGATGGCCACGATCGGCGTCACCTGCAGCAGCACCGCGTAGGGAAAGAGGGATCGCTCCACCCAACGGCTCTGCACGAACAGAAAGGCCATGGCCGTGCCCCCCAGCACGGCGATGAGGAACGCCGCAAAGGTGACCTTCAGTGTCACCCACAGGGAGCCCAGGAGAAGGACGCGATCATCGAACAGGGTCTGCGCCACCACCAGCGGCGAGGGCACGAGGTACACCGGCACCTCCAGCGCGGTGACCAGCCACTGCCAGAGGGCGAGCACGATCACGCCGACCGCGGCCGGTGCGACGACCTTGCCGAGCCAGTCGTGCTTCAAGCCACCCCCCCTGGCTTGCCGGCAGTCCCTGCGTCGGCTCCTGCCGGGGCACCTGCGGTTCCAGGAGGAGCACCTGCGGTTGCATTGGGAGCACCTGCGGTGCTGGCCTCCACCAGGCATTCGGACAGCAGCCTGGCGTAGGCGGCGAATTGCTGCGTCACGCGGAAGGCCTCGGTGCGCGGATGCGGCGCGTCGATGACGACCTCGCGGAACACCCGGCCCGGTCGCGCCGACATCACCACCACGCGCGTCGACAGGAACACCGCCTCGTAGATGCTGTGGGTCACGAACATCACGGTGAAGCGCTTGCGCCACCACAACTCGAGCAGGTCCGCGTCCAGCTTGTTGCGCGTGATCTCGTCCAGCGCGCCGAAGGGCTCATCGAGCAGGAGGAGGTCGGGCTCGGTGACCAGCGCGCGTGCGATCGAGGTGCGCATCTGCATGCCG
>CAXNGL010000092.1:0-10164 GCA_964201515.1 Burkholderiales bacterium | reverse complement strand
TCCGGTGATACTGGCGCTGGGTCAGGAACGCCTTCAGCGTGGCGTTCAGGCGGGACAGCCAGGCCACGCGCCGGAGCGGTTGTTTGATCCGGTTAAACAACCCCATAGTAGCCATCCGCCCAGCGAAGGTGTAGACGCGAAGGCTGGCTCACGGGGTATTGTCGGGCTTGCGGGCCAGCACCCACATATTTCTCGTCAGTATGCCGTCACCCCAATTCCCAGTCTCGGCAGCGTCGACAGCACGCATAACGAAGCGTGCGGCCTGCCAGCAAAGCCAGTGCATGGCCTGAAGCATCGTGCGCGGTCTTGCGGTGTCCTCCCAAATGCGCATCGTGTGCAGGCCGGATCGTGCCAGCGTATCGGCGATGGCATTGGTCGAGAAACAGACTTCGTGGGTGATGTCATTGTAGCGGGCCGTCATGCCGAATGGGGCTCCGGCATTGGGCGTGCGGATCAGGAGGTAACCTCCGGGTTCGAGGACTTCTCGGGCAAGGGACAGGAACTCGAAGACTTCGTCCTTGCGCAGGTGCTCGATAAAATCCAGGCTGCTCAGCAGCTTGTACGGTCCGGCATTGGCGCGCAGGAAATCAAATACGTTTCCGACTTTTGCATGATCCTCGCCGAACTCGCGTTGGGCGGCGCGTACCGCCGATTCGGCGCCGTCGATGCCCAGATAATCGCGCACCCCCGAATGCCGCAAAAAGGCCAGGAAGTTTCCATAGCCGCATGCCAGGTCGAGGCAGGTCCAGCTTGCATCGGGTTTGAGCCTGCCCGACAGCCGTCGTGCGTAGGCGCTGGCAAACCGCGCGTAGTCGGGAGAACTGTCCGTGCCATAGCGGCCATACGCAATGCTGCGGTAGTCAGGTGCGCCGTGGGTCATGAGGGCAGGCTAGCGGTCGCGTCCGAATGCGGCTTTGGCAATGTTGCGCAGTTGCCGCCGCAACGCTGCCAACGGTTTGAGCAAGTGCGACCTGATGGGGGTGCGCGAATGCGGCCCGGCCAACTTGCCGTCATAAGGAAAATTCAGCCCATAGGGTCCCGGGCGCGACAGCACGTAATCGCCATTGTATGCGGTGATGACGTGAATCAGCGAGCTGTCGATCCTAATTTCCTGCAACCGGGTTTCATACTCGGAGAATTTGTGAAAATCCTCCTCCAGGACGAAAAAGCAATTGGTGTCGGTCAGGGCGACGAGGCGATAGGACTTTGAGCGCGCCATGCGTTCCAGTGCTGTCACCGAAGCGCCAAAGTAGTTTCCGTGCTCGGCATACAGGTCGATGTCCGCTGGTATGGTCGGGTTGTATTCGCAAACGATGAGCCGCGGGCGCAAGGTGCCCAGGCTCTCGATGATGTAATAGTCGTTGCCGTCAATGTCGATGGACAGCAAATCGATTCCCGGCGCGATCTGGCGATTGGCCAGCAGTGCCTCCAGCCGGTTGTTCCCTTCGCGACTGACATAGGCATGTATGCATACGCACGAGTGTTCCTTGACGTTCGCTGTGAGCTGGCGGAACCGACCAGGATGCCCCTCGATCAATACGCCTTTCCATCCATTGGTCCAGAGGTTCGCCGTATTGGACAGGTGGAAGCCGTCCCATGCGCCGAACTCGACGCAGACCTTGGAGCGCACTCCGATGATCTCGAAGATCTTTTCGATGATGCCGTCTTCGCCGAATTGCGAATGGCGATTGGATCCATAGTCGATCAATCGCTTGCGTTCCTTCTGGTCAAATTGGTTGATTGTCATTGCTTGTCCGGTTTGGTAAACCAGAAGAGGCCCAGGCCAAAATCCAGGGCTCCGGCGGCATCGTGAATGTCGGCGCTATCGGGGCTCACCTCCTGAATGAAGTCCCCGGGAGCGTCCACTAGCGCCATTCGTCGAAGTGCTAGTCCTGCGAACAGGGCAAGGACTTCGGTTGCGCCGAATACCCTGAGACCGTTGAAGCTTACCCGGGGCCGGCCGACGGGAACCGAGATGAACGCGTTGCCCCCTGCAGCCAGCACTCGCGCTATCTCGCCGCAGGCCTTCTCCGGACCCAGTGGGTCGATGTCGTCCCCGTAACGGCCTAACCCGACATGTTCGATGACGTGCAGGCACGATAGCGAGGGTACGGATGAGTCGGCAAACGGCAAGGCGGTCACCGACGCGCCAACTCCGGTGTAGTGCGGGATACGAAGAAACAGCGGCCGGATGTCCACGAACACCACGTCAGTGATGGTCGTGAGCAAGCCGACAAAACCGGCTTCGGAGGCAATGTCCATGTGTCGTACCGGACTGGTTTGCCGGATCAGCCCAAAAGCCCAGATGGATTGGTGGAAATACTGGCTGTCTATTCGGGTGGAAGAGGTGTTGTCGAAAAGGCAGGGATAGAAGTCCATTGCAGCGGCTTTCCCGCCAGCACGCTTGAATCTTTGCCAATCGCGAAAAAACCGGGCATAGCGAACCAGTGCATCCAGCCGGACTTTCCACGACAGCGCGTCCAGCATGCGCATCGATACCAGAACTGACCGTTTTAGCCACGGCGTCCTCTTGATATGTGCTTTCAGCGATTGGGAAATGCGTTCCAATGTATGTGGTCCCAAGGCCGCTCTACCCTGCACTGGGATAGGTGTTTTTCCTGGCCACGACAAAATATCCCACGGTCAGTTCTGGCGTCGTATCGGTTTTATCGAGGAAATGGCAAGCGACCGGCATCAACAGGCGAAACCAGATGGCAAGCAGCAGCTTGAATGGAAAAAACAGGATCCGCCACAGGCGGTTGCGAGGCGTCATCATGTACAGGAAGCGGCGCGACTCCTGGCCGTAGAACGCGAAGAACCCGCCATTCGGACTGCAACTTTCCATACTGAGGCCGCTGAGCGGCAGGAAGTGCCGGTACCAGTATGGAGAAAAACCGCTGCAGTAATGATAGGGCGCCATGTGTATGCCTGAAATCAGCGGTGCCGTCAGGGCCAGAATCCCGCCGGGCTTGAGCACCCGCGCCAATTCGGATATCACCCGTTCCGGGTGCGGGACATGCTCGAGTACCTCCGTGCAGATTACGCGGTCGTAGGTGCCATCCGCTACCGGGATGGCGGTGATATCGCAGACGTAATCAAGTTCTCCGTAACGATGATCCGAGCCCTCGTACTTTGCGAAATCCTGGGATTCATAGCTGCAATGGTTGAACAGGGGCCGATACTTGCAAGGGCCCGCCCCAGCGTCCAGGACACGCATGCCCGGCTGCGTGGCAACGGCGATTTCCTGGATGAACAGGTCGCGATTGTGCTGGTTGAATTCGAAGAGCTTGTCGAGCGTTGCCAATAGCGTGCTTTGCATTGTGATGGTGCCGAATGATATCAAGTTGCGCGTGCGTCAAGCCGGCGGTTTACATGGATAACCATTGCCAAATAACCGGCGCTTGAAACACACAGGGACAAGGCAACGCCCATGAGCGCCAAGGGTTTGACCAACAGCAGCATGCTGGCCAGCAGCAGCATGAGTTGCACGAACTTGGGCAGCACGTAATGTTGGGGGCGCCCGTGGGAGAGCCCCTTGATCACCAGCAACTGCGCCGTGCTCGACAGGCTCAGCCCCAAACAGACAACCCAGAGAATTTCCGCATGAGCAGAAAATTCGCTGCTGGTCAGCAGTTTGACCAGCGGCTCGGCAGCAATTGCCGCGGTGCCGACAATTCCCGCCAGTACCAGTACGTAGGCGACGGTCGCCCAATTCAGCAACCTTGTGCTTGAATGGATCTGCGACTGCGTTGTGGCGCCGCCTGCGCGATCAAATATCAGCGGAACCAGAAACTGATTCGTTACCCCGAGGAACAGTGCGATTGGCGCATTGGCAATCTGGAATACGGCCGCGTAGATGCCCACGGCCTTTTCATCCAGATAGGCCAGGATGAGCCAACGGTCGCAGTAAGTGCTGAACCAGGCAAAAGCGGCGAATGCAATGTACGGGCGGCCGTAAGCAGTCAATTCCGACAGCGTGTCGCGCATGCTTCGTGCGTCTTGCATGCTGCTCGCCGCCAGATGGGGGCGGATCAGCGGACTTCGCATCGTCCAGATGAATTGAATAATCGTTGTGGTAATCGCGGCGAGGCAAAAACCGCCAAGCGCGATATCGGCTGTTCCCTCGATCCAGGCAAGACCGCCCACTGCCAGGAGCAATCGCAGCCATATGTCGGATGCCTGGAAGAATGCCACCCAAGCGCGGCGCCTCAACGCCGACTGTAGTGAGGACAGGGTAGTACTGATGCCGTTCGCCATGCCCAGCAGCAGGGCCAGAAGTATCAGTTTGCTCCATGATCCACCGGCCACTGCCAGCAGCACGGATGTAATAACCACGATGCCGCTTCCGACAATAACAGCGGCGTAGATATGAAACATGCGCAGGCTGCCAAACAGCAAGTCGAGCCGTCCGCGCTCGCGGTAGACCGACACGAATCGGAGCGCGATCTGTTCGATGGGGCCGTACACGAACATGTGGACCACGCCAGCGGCACTGATGCCCAATGCCAGCTGGCCGTATGCGGCCGGACCCAGTTCGCCGGTCAATAACTTGATGGTTGCGAAGCCACCGAGAAACGCGAGCAATTGCCCTGCGGCGACCCAGGTAGCCTCAGCACCGATGCGAGCAACGCGGTTCTTCTGCACGTGTGCCCTTGAAATGCCGTGTTCAGTGCAAGGCCAGGCCGGCCGGAAACGTCAATCGTAGAGAGTTCATCCCGGGCACTAAAGGGCCGCCATGGGTCGCTCGTCACAAAATTGGCGATACGTTGACGCAATCCCGTCGCGAAACGCGATTTTCGGCTGCCATCCGAATCCGGCCATGCGTGAGACATCCAGCAGCTTCTGTGGCGTGCCATCTGGCTTGGCGGTGTCAAAGACAAGTTCCCCAGCGAACCCCACGACATCGGCGATGATTCGCGCGAGGTCCTTGATCGGGATGTCCGAGCCCGCCCCGATATTGACCAGTTCCCCAATCCTAGCGGCGTCGAAGTTTTCCATCAGGAAAACACAGGCATCCGCCAAGTCATCACTGTGCAGGAATTCGCGCCGTGGATTTCCCGTTCCCCAAATGATCACATTCTTGTCGCCACGGACTTTGGCTTCGTGCATTTTGCGGATCAGGGCCGGTAGCACGTGCGAGTTTTGCAGGTCGTAATTATCTCCCGGGCCGTACAGATTCGTTGGCATCACGCAAAGGTAATTGGTGCCGTACTGGCGGTTGTATGCCGAGCACATCTTGATGCCGGCAATCTTGGCGATCGCATAGGGTTCATTGGTTGGCTCGAGCAGCCCAGTCAGCAGGTATTCCTCCTTGATCGGCTGCGGGGCATGCCGCGGATAGATGCAGCTGGAGCCCGGGAACAGGAGCTTCTTTACGCCGTGTTGATGGCAGGCCGATATGACGTTCACTTCCATGGTGAGGTTTGCGTGGATGAACTCGGCGGGGAAGGTTGAATTGGCGTGAATGCCGCCAACGCGCCCAGCTGCCATGAAGACATATTCGGGCTTGTATTCGCGAAAGAACGCCGCCACTGCTGCCTGGCTGGTCAGGTCAAGCTCGGCATGGGTACGGTTAAGGATCTGCGCATAGCCACCCACCCGAAGCCTCCGGACCAGGGCAGAGCCGACCAGCCCACGATGGCCAGCGACGAAGATTCGGGCGTTGCGTTCCAAGGAATTACTCGTGAAAGTCGTAGGCGGCGTAACCGTGACGCTTGACGAGTTCGTCGCGCTCGGCGGCTTTCAGGTCTTCCGTCACCATCTCGGTAACCAACGCCTTGAACGTGATTTTGGGTTTCCAGCCGAGCTTACGGCGCGCCTTGCTGGCATCGCCCAGCAAGGACTCGACTTCAGTGGGTCGAAAATAGCGTGGATCAACCTGCACGATGATCTTCCCCTTTCCGGGGCCCTTCTCGTTGCTGCTTGCAACCCGGGCGATTTCCTTGACGCCCTTGCCGGACCACAGAAGTTTCATACCGAGTTCAGCCGCAGCGGCGTTGACGAAATCGCGCACGCTGTACTGACGACCGGTGGCGATGACGAAATCTTCTGGTTTCTCCTGCTGCAGCATCAGCCACTGCGCTTCGACGAAATCACGCGCATGGCCCCAGTCGCGCTTGGAATCCAGGTTGCCTAGATACAGGCAGTCCTGCAGCCCGAGTTTGATTCGCGCCAGCGCGCGCGTGATCTTGCGCGTGACGAAGGTCTCGCCACGCACGGGCGACTCGTGGTTGAAAAGAATGCCGTTGCAGGCGTACATGCCGTAGGCTTCGCGATAGTTCACCGTGATCCAGTAGGCATACAGCTTGGCAGCGGCATACGGCGAGCGCGGGTAGAAGGGGGTTGTTTCCTTCTGCGGAATTTCCTGCACCAGCCCGTACAGCTCCGAAGTGGATGCCTGGTAGAAGCGTGTTTTCTTGGTCAGGCCAAGGATGCGGATGGCCTCCAGAACGCGCAGCGCTCCAAGCGCATCGGAATTGGCCGTGTATTCCGGCTCTTCAAACGACACCGCGACATGGCTTTGGGCAGCCAAGTTATAGATTTCGTCGGGTTCGATCTTCTGGATCACCCGCATCAGGGCCGAGGTATCGGTCATGTCGCCGTAATGCAGGAACAGGCGGCGCCGCTTCTCATGCGGGTCCTGGTACAAATGATCGATGCGGTCAGTATTCAGCAATGATGAACGCCGCTTGATGCCGTGCACCTCGTAGCCCTTGGCGAGCAGGAACTCCGCCAAATAGGAGCCATCCTGCCCGGTGATGCCAGTGACGAGGGCGACTTTTTTCTTGCTTCGGGTTGTGGCCATAATCTTTTGATTGTATGTGGAAAACAGGCTGTGTGGGGTGATGCGGTTGCGCGGAAGACTACAAGCGCCAGACGCGAAAACCGGCGCGAGACAAAGCACTCGGATCAAAGGCGGATTTTACGTCGATGAAGGTACCTGCAGGAATGAGCTTGGTCGCATATTCGTCCACGGTACGCGCCGTGAATTGATCATGCGGGACGCAAAGCAGCAGCGCATCGGCGCGTGGTAATTCCTCCCACGAAGTGAGCGCCAGCCCGTATTCGTGTTCGGCTGCGGCGGGACTGGCGATCGGGTCATGCACCAGGACATCGCACCCGTATTCGCGCAGTTCCGCAATGACGTCGACGACGCGCGAATTGCGCAGGTCCGGGCAGTTCTCCTTGAAGGTCAGGCCAAGCACGTTGATTCGTGCCCCGCGGATCGACGAGCCCGACCGGATCATGGTCTTTACGGTCTGCTCTGCGATGTACTTTCCCATTCCGTCATTGATGCGCCTTCCCGCAAGAATGACTTGCGGGTGATAGCCGACCATCTCGGCCTTGTGCGTCAGGTAGTAGGGGTCGACACCGATGCAGTGACCGCCGACCAGCCCGGGCCGAAACGGCAGGAAATTCCACTTGGTCCCGGCGGCTTCCAGGACTTCGAGGGTATCCAGCCCCAGCTTGTCGAAAATAATCGCGAGTTCATTCATGAGGGCGATGTTGAGGTCGCGCTGGGTGTTTTCGATGACCTTGGCCGCCTCGGCTACTGCAATGCTCGTTACCCGGTGCACACCGGCAGTGACAATGCTTTCATACAAGGCCGCGATCCTGTCGCATGTGTCCTTGTTGTCACCGGCGACGATTTTGGTGATTGTCGTCAGCGTGTGCAGTTTGTCGCCGGGATTGATGCGCTCGGGCGAGTAGCCGACGTGGAAGTCCTTTTTCCATGTCAGTCCGGAGTGTTTTTCCAGGACGGGGACACACACCTCTTCGGTCGCGCCGGGATAGACAGTGGACTCGTAGACCACGATCGTTCCCGGACTCATGTTGCGCCCGACGCTTTCGCTGGCCGACACCAGCGGCCGGAAATCGGGTTGATGGGCGCTGTCCACCGGGGTGGGCACGGCAATCACGATGATGCTTGCGTCTGCCAGCCGGGCAGGATCTGTCGTGTACTCGAGCTCGGATGCCGCCCGGAATGATTCAGCCGACGTTTCGCCTGTAGAGTCCACACCGCGACGGTAGTCGCTGATCTTGGTTTCGGAGAGATCGAAGCCAATAGTCCTGCGCTGCTTGCTGAATTCGATGGCCAGTGGCAGTCCAACATAACCGAGCCCGACGATGGCGACTGTCTCCATACGCCTTCTCCGCTATGCCTTCTGATCAGAAGGTCTTACTGCCTGGCGCAGCCCGGCAAGTATTCGCTGTGCCTCGACGCTCCAATCGGCAAGCCTGATGCCAAACACCCGCGCAAGCTTGGCGTTATCAAGGCAAGAGTTGCCTGGCCTTTGCGCCGGTGTCGGATACTCGCTGGCAGGAATTGGGTGAACGATCGGATGGGGCGGCGATGAGGCTCGGACGATCAATTCGGCAAAGTCAAACCAGCTGGCGCGGCCGGCGGCAGTGAGGTGGAAAACGCCCTGCGACCCCGACCCGTTGCAAAGGGCATCGATGATGCTCGCCGTTGCATCGGCAATGGCCGCTGCCGAAGTCGGTGCCCCGAACTGATCATTCACAACACGCAACTCCGGGCGCTCGTGTGCCAGTCGCGCGATGGTGAGCATGAAATTCTTCCCACGGTCGGCATAGACCCAGGCAGTGCGCAGGATGACGTGTCGGCAATCAACCGCCTGGATGGCACGTTCGCCTTCAAGTTTTGACTGCCCGTAGACGCTGAGTGGATTGGTCGGGTCGTCCTCGACGTAGGGCCCGGCCTTGCGTCCGTCAAACACATAGTCTGTCGAATAGTGGACCAGCAACGCGCCGCAGCGCTTGGCCTCCTCGGCGAGAATCCCCGGCGCCCACGCGTTAATCGCCCTAGCCAACCCGGGCTCGCTTTCGGCTTTATCGACGGCCGTATAGGCCGCAGCGTTGACGATGACGTCCGGATGCACAGCCCGGACCGCCGCGCGAATGGAATCCGCTTGCGCGAGGTCCAGAGCAGAACGATCGAACGCCGAGACCTCGCCGAGGGGGCGCAGGGCGCGGCAGAGTTCCCAACCCACCTGGCCGTCACGGCCGGTGATCAGGATTTTCACGGGAAGGCCTCCGCGTCGCGCATGGGCGCGCCGGCAGCGTCTTTGGCGGACAGCAGGGGAGCCGATTGCAACGGCCACTTTATTCCTAAGTCAGGATCGTTCCAGAGAATGCAGCGTTCGTGTTGTGGGGCATAGAAATCCGTTGTCTTGTACAGGACTTCGGCGAATTCCGAAGTAACGCAAAAGCCGTGGGCAAATCCGATCGGCACCCACAGCATGTCATGTTTGTCGGCCGCAAGCCGGATCACCGCGTGACGCCCGAAATCGGGTGAGGACTTGCGAATGTCTACCACGACGTCGAAGATTTCTCCCGCCACCACGCGGACCAGTTTTCCCTGTGCCTGGCTGATCTGGTAATGCAAGCCGCGCAGCACCCCGTGGGCCGAGCGCGAGTGATTGTCCTGTACAAAATGGGCCGTGATACCCGCCGTCTGAAAAGCGCGTTCGTTCCAGCTCTCGAAGAAAAAGCCGCGCGCATCGCCAAACACGCGGGGTTCGATCAACAGTACTTCGGGCAGGGTTGTCGGGGTTATTTTCATATGCAGTGGCAAGGTTTTTCAGAACGGATTGGCAAGGAGGGATAGGAGGTATTTTCCATATCCGCTCTTCCCCAGGGGAGCGGCAAGCTCGGCCAGACGTCCCGCGTCAATGAATCCCTGGCGGTAGGCGATCTCCTCCGGACAGCAAACCTTGAGGCCCTGGCGCCGCTCCAGAATTTCAATGAACTGGCTGGCTTCCAGCAGCGATTCATGCGTGCCCGTGTCCAGCCACGCCAGCCCGCGCCCGAAGCTCACGACGTCGAGGAGCCCGCGTTCGAGGTAGGCACGATTGAGGTCCGTGATCTCGAGCTCTCCGCGAGGCGACGGCTTCAGGCGCTTGGCGATGCTGACCACATCGTTGTCGTAGAAATACAGTCCAGTCACGGCGAATCGTGACTTGGGCTTGGCCGGCTTTTCTTCCAGGCTCACGGCGCGTCCCTGGGCATCAAACTCCACCACCCCATAGCGCTCTGGGTCGTTCACCGGATAGGCGAATACCGTGGCGCCGGTGCTCTTGGCCGCAGCCCGCAGCAGATCGTCGGCCAGGTTGTGGCCGTGAAAGATATTGTCTCCCAGCACCA